>JADLCF010000224.1 GCA_020847315.1 Bryobacterales bacterium
ACCGCGTCTTCATCTGGAATGCGCGCCGGGGCCGCTACGAGACCAGCCTGATCGCGCGCGACGTGGAAGGATATCTGCCGGTGGAAGTCTTCCAGCATACGGACGGCAGCACCCGTTTCCGCATCAACGTGCGGGAACGGGGCGGACTCATTTTCCGGAAGACCTACGAGTTGAATGGAGTGCGCACGCGCCTGGTGCAGAGCGTGCCGTGGCCGAACTACGACCCGCTCAAGCAGCCGCCGATCATGGAGCGGCTGCCCGCGCTGCCCACGCGTATCCTGCCCACGCTGCCGATCGACACGAACTGGTGGGAGAAAACCAAATCGGGCATCGATAGCCTCGTTAAACAGATCTTCGGGGCGTGACGGCGCCGCGCTGGAGAAGGCCGTTCGCACCCTCCCTCCGTGCTAAAATCACGGTTTCCGCACGATGGACCCCACCGCCAAACTTTTGAACGATCTCGGGCCGCTCAGAAGGCTGGAAAGTGTGGACCAGAAGCTGCGCCGGTGTTGGAAATCCGCAGTCGGCGAGACGATCGCCAACCACAGCCGGGTGATCCAGCTACGCGGATCGACGCTCCATATCGGGGTGGACGATGCCGTTTGGAAGTCGCAGTTGGAGCAATTGCATAGCCAGGTGCTCGAACAGATCCGGCGCGCTTCCGGCACGGCATCGATTGACCGGGTGGCCTTCCGCGTCGTGCCGCCGCGCATCCGACCGCAAGTGGCGCAGTCGCCGCTACTCGCGGCCGACGAGGCGGATCGCATTGAAGACCCCCTGCTGCGGCGCATCTACAAAGATTCCCGAAGAAAGGCGCAAGCGTGAAGCTAACCGAAGAACGGGTCCGCTACGTGGCCAACCTTGCCAATCTGGCGCTTACGGATGAAGAAGTATCCCGCTTCTCCGAGGATCTAAGCCAGATCCTCGACCATATCGACAAGTTGAGCGAGCTCGATACGGAGAACGTGGAGCCCATGACTCAAGTGCTCTTCGATGTCGAAGATACGGCCACGATGCGGGCCGACGTGCCCGGACACACGCTCACAAACGCCGAGGCGCTGGCCAATGCGCCCCTCTCCGGCGCGGGCCATTTCAAGGTGCCGCTGGTAATTGAACGATGAACATCGAAACGCTTACGATTGCCGAAACCCGCCGCCTGCTGCTCTCGAAGCAAGCAAGCGCGGAAGAGCTGGCCACGGAGGCTCTTGCCTATGCCCAGGCCGAGAACCCCAAGACAAACGCCTACCTGCACTTCAGCCCGGAGCGCGCGCTGGCCGCGGCGAAGGCCGTGGATGCGAAGATTGCCGCCGGTGAAGACCCCGGCGCTCTGGCGGGTGTGCCGGTTGCGGTGAAGGACGTCATCGTCACAAAGAATCTGCGGACCACCTGCGCCTCCCGCATGCTGGAAAACTTCGTGCCACCCTATGACGCGACGGCCATCGAACGTCTCGAAGCGGCGGGCGGCGTGATCTTGGGTAAGACCAATTGCGATGAGTTCGCCATGGGTTCCACGAATGAGAATTCGGCCTTCGGGGCGGTTCGCAATCCTGTGGCGCTTGACTGCGTGCCCGGCGGTTCCAGCGGTGGCTCGGCGGCGGTGGTGGCCCAGGGCACCGCAGTAGTTTCGCTGGGCTCCGATACCGGCGGATCCATCCGCCAACCCGCATCGTTCTGTGGCGTCGTGGGCATCACGCCCACCTACGGGCGCGTTTCCCGTTATGGCTTGGTTGCCTTTGCGAGTTCACTCGACCACATTGGCCCCTTTGCCCGCAATGTGGAAGACGCCGCGACGCTTCTTGAGGTGATTGCGGGCCGCGACGAGAACGACGCCACATCCGCGTTCGCCCCCGTCGCCGGTTATGCCGAAGCAATGCGGCAACCTGTGAAGGGCCTCAAGGTGGGCCTGCCCCGCGAGTATTTCGAGGGGCTTGCCAGCGAGACGGGCGACATCATCGCCGCCGCCGTCGAGAAGCTGAAAGGTCTCGGCTGCGAGATCGTCGATATCAGCCTCCCCCATACCAGCTATGCCGTGGCTTGCTACTACATCATCTGCACGGCGGAGGCGAGTTCGAACCTGGCCCGCTTCGACGGCGCGCGCTATACGTACCGCTCGCCTAACTCCGGCACCCTCGAAGATATGTACCGCAACACGCGCGGCGAAGCCTTCGGCACGGAGGTTAAGCGCCGGATCATGCTGGGTACCTATGTGCTGAGCGCGGGCTATTACGATGCCTATTACCGCAAAGCGCAGAAGGTGCGCTCCCTGATCACCGAGGATTTCCGCAAGGCATTCACCGAGGTAGACGCGATTGTAGCGCCCGTGAGCCCCTTCCCCGCCTTCAAGCTGGGCGAGAAGATGAAGGACCCGATCGAGATGTACCTCTCGGACATTTACACAATCACGGCAAGCCTGTCGGGAATCCCTTCGATGAGTGTTCCCGCAGGCGTTACGAATACCGGCCTGCCCGTGGGCCTGCAAGTCCTTGCCCGGCATTTCGATGAAGCGGGCATGTTGCGGCTGGCGCGGGCGTTCGAACGCGGGTAAAGGCCCGCGCCGGGCGGGATGCTTAGAAACTTTGCCCTAAGCCGGATCATCTCTAAAGGGTACGGCTGATTGCAGCCGGGAAACTCGAGGAGGAACCTGATGGCTTTTACGTTACCCGACCTGCCCTATGATGGCAGCGCGCTCGAACCGCACATCGATACGGCGAC
>JADLCF010000225.1 GCA_020847315.1 Bryobacterales bacterium
GCCCCGGCACTTCCTCATGCAGCGCCCAGTGGCCGTAGCCGAACTTGGAATCGTGCCAGTAGCCGCCGTTGGCCTCCTGAAGTTTTCCGTGGACGAAATAGCTTCCCTCTTCATCCTCCTCGCGGTGGTTCTTGAAGAGAGCCAGGCTGCGGCCGTCGGCGAGAAGCGGCCACGGGGAGGAAGCCTCTTCGTAGTTATGCCCGATGCGGTGCGTGCCGGGCAGGATGAACTCCAGATCCTGGCCCAGTTTCTCCGATGAGTTCATCCACACGTAGTAGGATTCCTCGATCGGCTGCGGGTTGTACCAGAGCGCGTCCGTCACGAAGTAGGCCTTATCCGCGGGCAGCGTCAGGAAGACGCGCCACTCCGTGCGCGAGGCGAGGTCGAGCGCGCCCACAACGCACGTCACGCTGGCATCGGCGTTCTTGCGGATAAGGTAATCGACCGGGGATGCGGTGGCGGGCGTGTGTCCCACGACGCCGAAGTTCCATTCAATGCCGCCGGAGGTCCATGCGCCGCGAAGCGCGATGTTCCGGTACTTGCGGACGTGATTGAAGTAGACGAAATCCTTGCCGGTGCTCTTCTCGATCGCACCCAAAAGCTTTCCGCCATCCGAGGGGGAGATGTACAGGCGGAGGTAGTCGTTCTCGAGGCGGATGACATTCCACTCCTGATCCTTTCCCTCCTTGCTCATCTCATCGAAGAAGGTGTAGGGATAGAGCGTTGTGCCGCGCGTCCACATGCTGGAGCGGGTCATGATCGGCGTGGGGTCCGGCGCGGCGTAGGGATACGTCTTGAACGTCATCCGCTCTTCCTGAATGGTGGCTTGCTGGGCATAGAGCGGGGCCAGCGCGAGCAAGGATAACAGGATCGCCGTCACGATCTTCAACATGGGTTCCCTATTCCTTTCATTGGGCAAGTAACACCCCGGAAATCTCCATGCTATCCCAACGCGGTTCCGCGAGCAGGCGCACCTCGCTGAGTTAGGGGTGCTCGATTTCTCCACCCGATTTCGGATACGCTGAAACACATCCGCGCTGCCCTCCCCTAAACGCGGCCCATGAGGCCTTTGCATCGCATGACTACTCCCCGCTTCGCCCTCCTGTCGATTTCCTTCATCGCGCTCACGCTCTTCGGCTGCAAGGCGCAGCGGCCCTCGACGCCTCCGGCCACAACGGCGGTTGGGGACCCCGAGGGCATCCATTACTCCCCGGCGCAAGAGATAACACCGGCCAATGTCGGCCGCTTGCGAGTGGCCTGGAAGTTCCATAGCGGCTCGCCGGGCTCTGAGGCAATCCCGGTGATCGCCAACGACGCGATCTATCTGACGCAGCCGAACGGAGTCTATGCGCTTCAGCCGGAGACGGGGAGGCTCTTGTGGAAGTATCCGCTCGATGGAATGGCCATTCGAGGGCTTTCGTACTGGCCCGGGGATGCGGGAACACCCGCGCGTGTTTTCGCGGGAGTCCGGGACCAACTCATCGCCATTGACGTGACGACCGGGCGGCCCGCCAGCGGGTTTGGCGTCAATGGCCTCGTCGATCTCAAAGCCGGCATCAGCGACGGCTCCGGCCAAGCCCGCATCGTTCTCACCTCGCCACCGGGTATCTACGAGAACCTTGTGATCACAGGGGGTTCGAACGGGGAGGGAGCGCCGAGCGCGGGCGCTTATGGAGACATCCGTGCCTGGGATGCCCGCACCGGCAAGCTGGTCTGGACCTTCCACACCGTACCCCGGGAAGGCGAACCCGGAAGCGAGACCTGGCCGCCCGGCGGCTGGAAGAACCGCTCCGGCACGAATACGTGGGGCTTCTTCTCCGTGGACGCGGAGCGCGGCCTGCTGTTCGCCCCCACCGGCTCCCCCACCGCGGATTTTTATGGCGCGGACCGGAAGGGGAACAACCTCTACGGCAATAGCCTCATCGCCCTCGACGCGGCCACGGGAAAGCTCCGCTGGCATCAACAACTCGTTCACCATGACCTTTGGGATTACGACGTCGCCGCGGCCCCCGCCCTGATTGAAGTTCAGCGCGACGGGCGGCGCATCCCCGCCGTTGCCCAGATCACGAAGATGGGACTGCTCTTCGTGTTCGACCGGACCACGGGAGAGCCTATTATCGGCGTGGAAGAGCGGCCGGTTCCGGCGAGCAATGTTCCGGGGGAAGCCAGTTCCCCCACCCAGCCCTTCCCCGTAAAGCCGCCGCCTCTCGCCCGCAATGCGTTTCGCGCGGAGGAGATGTACAACCTCACGCCGGAGCACAAGGAATTTTGCGAGGATCTGCTCAAGCGCAATCAACTGCAAATCAGCCCGCCCTATACGCCGTTCCCAATTGACCGGAATGTGCTCGTGTTTCCGAGCACGCTCGGAGGCGGCAACTGGGGTGGTGTTTCCTACGATCCTGCGCGGCGCTTTGTGTTTGCGAACGTGATGAACGTGGGCCAGTTCGGCCGCATGGCGAAGGGGAAGCCCGATGCCGACCCGGGTGGACGATACGTGCGGAAATCCGAGTTCGGCGCATACGCGCGATTCTGGAACCCGGAGAGCAAGATCCCGTGTTCCGCCCCACCGTTCGGGGAACTTGTAGCGGTGGACGCCGATACGGGCGAGATCGCCTGGAAGACTCCGCTGGGCGCGGTGGAATCGCTCGAAGCGCGCGGGTTCAAGAATACGGGTGCCGTGAACATCGGCGGCAGTCTCGCCACTGCGGGAGGGCTTGTCTTCATCGCGGCCACCAACGATAGCCGCTTCCGCGCCTTCGATTCAAAGAGCGGGAAGCTGCTCTGGGAGCACGCCATCGACGCCAACGGGCACACGATTCCCGTGAGCTATACCGGCAAGGACGGCAGACAGTACATCGTCCTCATGGCTGGGGGCGGGGGAGGCACGTTTGGCGCGCCCCTCTCGGATGCGCTAACCGCGTTCGTCCTGGGCGAGGAAGGACGCGCGCCGGAGCCCCCGATCGTGACGCGCATTGCACCAGCGCCGGAGGCTCCATCCTCCAGCGCAGCGAAAATTGGAGTGGCAGCCGCCGCCGCCCCGGCGAAGCTTGCGCCCAAAGAGCAAATCCAGTTCATTGAGCAATTCTGCGGCAAGCAGTGCCACGGCATGGCTGTCATCACGAGCCAGCATCGCAGCCGGGAACAATGGAAGAGCACCGTCGATGGGATGGTGGCCCGGGGCGCGCCCGGCAGCCAAGCCGAACTGAACCTGGTGGTGGAGTATCTCGCGGCTCAGTTCGGACCGGCTA
>JADLCF010000226.1 GCA_020847315.1 Bryobacterales bacterium
AGATGGGAGCCATCATCGCGCCGCCAATCCCCGCGTTCTATCACCAGCCGAAGGAGATCCTCGACTTGGTGGATCATAGCGTGGATCGCGTGCTCGACTTGCTCGGTTGTCCATCCGGCGACGCCAAACGCTGGGATACGCCGGGGAACGGACCTCAACCCGCGTAGCAGCTCGCCCGTTGAATAATGGGAGGGAACGGCGAGCGCGGCCGGGTTGCCGCAACGCGGGATCGAGATAGGCCGGCGGCAAGGAAAAACACAGGAATGGCACTCAGGAAAATGAAAACCCGAATCCGGGCAGGCTTTCAGGGCGAGTTCGGCGCATTCAGCCAGGAAGCAACGGTCAAGTTGCTGGGCCCCAGCGTGGAAGCGGTTCCCTTCCCCCGGTTTACCGACGTATTCGATGCGCTGGTCGCCGGCAATCTGGATTACGCGGTGATCCCCATGGAGAATACCCTGCACGGGTCGGTTTATGAGAACTATGACAATTTGCTGCGGTACGAGTGCCGTATCCATGGCGAAACGACCATTCGTATCTGTCACAATCTCATGGCCCCCCCTGGCTTGTCTTTCGCCAAGATCACACACGTCTACTCCCACCCGGTGGCTCTGAACCAGTGCCTGGACTTTTTCCGCGACAACCCGCAAATCAGCAAGGAGATTCACTACGATACAGCCGGCAGCGCCCGCATGGTGATGACGGACCGCCCGGAGGGCGCGGCAGCCATCGCTTCGGCAAGCGCCGCGGAAATCTATGGCGCGCGGATCCTGAAACGGGGGATCGAAGACGACCGGCAGAATTTCACGCGCTTTTTCCTGTTGGCGAGAGGCGATCAGGCAGCCCCCGCACGTTCCCCAAAGGACAGGAAAACTGCGTGGAAGACCTCGATCGTCTTCAGCGTCGCCAACCAGTCCGGCAGCCTTTTCCGCTCCATAGCGGCTTTTGCGCTGCGCGATCTGAGCCTCACGAAAATCTCTTCGCGGCCCTTGAGAGGAAAACCCTTCGATTATCTTTTCTACCTGGATGTACTCGGCCATCTCGAAGATCCCGCGATGGCAAACGCCTTGCGGCACCTCGACGAGCTTGCGGATATGATGAAGGTTCTCGGCTGCTACCCGAAAGGCGATTGGTAGCAGGCACGGGGCGCCGCCGGGATAGGAACATCCCGCGGGAGTTACTCTGGACACAATCGGGAGGACGTTCACGCCATGCAGTCGCGAATAGTTTCCCTGTTGCCGGGAGCAACGGAAATCGTTGCCGCGCTCGGACTCAGCGGTTCTCTGGTTGCGCGTTCCCATGAGTGCGACTTTCCGCCGGAGATCCGGCGGTTGCCCGCCTGCACGGCACGGGAGATCGAGGTAACGGAGTCTACGCCGGGCATTCAATTGCGAGCGGCCGCCCCCGAGTACCGCGCGCTGAGCCATTTCGAGATTGATTGGGATTTGCTTCGCGGCCTTCGCCCAACGCATATTCTGACGCAGACCAGTTGCGGATCTCATCGGGTGCGGACAGACGCCCTCGAAGAAGTGCTTCACAAAGAGTTGTTTGAGGCCCCAGCGCTGATCCATTTGGAATCAAGAACGCTCCCGGGCGTGATCGAAGAGATCCGCGGGACGGGTGGCCTGCTGGGGGTACCGGCCCGGGGCGATGCGTTGGCCGACTCCTTGACGGAGCGATTGGAACGCATTGGCGAACTCGCGAGGCGGCCCGCCGGAAGCATGCCGATTGTCGCCTGTCTCGAATGGCTTCAACCCTTTCTGATCGCCGGAAACTGGATGCCGGAAATGGTCCGGTTAGCCGGCGGGAACCCGGCGGTTCACGGCAGCGACGCGAATTCCCAGTGGATGGATTGGGGGGACCTTCTTGCCATAGACCCCGATGTGATTGTCTCCATGCCGTGCGGTTGGCATCTTTCCCGCGCCATCACCGAGACGCAGCATACGGCGCAGCGATCCAATTGGAAGCACCTGCGGGCGGTTCGTCAAAATCAGGTCTACGTCGTCGACAGCTCCGGCTACTTCAGCAGGCCCGGACCTCGTTTGGTGGATTCCCTCGAGATTCTGGCGGAGATCCTCTCCCCAGATCGGTTCATTCCGAGGTATCAGGGCAGAGGTTGGGTCCGGTTCGCCGCGGGCACGCATCGTTGACGAATGACGCTTCCGCCGGCGTGAGCCACGGCGGCATCCTGCGTTGCCCTTGAGCCTTCGCCACGCGCCATTCCCCTCGACCGCTTCCACGCGAGAATCCCGACGCCGCGACCGGCGCGTCACGTTTCCACACAAGTCCACATCTCTCAAGTACGAGGCAATTTGCGCCGGGAATGGGAGGAACCACGATGTTGTTTGAGGTGAAATCGAAGAAATCCCTCGCGGAAATTGGGAAAGGGTTGGAAGAATCCGCCGCCCGTCATCAGTTTGGCGTAGTCGCGGTTCACGACCTGAAGGCCACCATGGCCAAGAAGGGCGTGAACTACGACGGCGATTGCCTGATCTACGAGGTCTGCAATCCTCATCAAGCCAAGAAAGTGCTGGAAAACAACGGAGCGATCTCCGTCGCGCTTCCCTGCCGGATTTCGGTCTATCGCGCAGGAGATGAGTTTAGGATCGCCACGCTGCTGCCCACGAAGCTGCTGGCGTTATTCGGGAGCCCGGCGCTCGATCCGGTCGCGAGCGAAGTGGAGCAGGTGATGGTGGCGATGATGCGGGATGCAGCTTAACAATCGCGCCCGGTGTGAATGAATCCCGCGCCGGCGGCCACGCTCCATGCGGCCACCGGCGGACGGGATCGGCAAGACGCTAGCGGCTGAGTGCGGGCCGGGAGCAGGCTTGGACGGCGGCCGACGGATCTATCGCCGTGCTGCCCTCTTCGATGTAATCGATCTTGCCATCCTTGCCGACAACGAATGTCGCGCGGTTGGCAAAACCACGGTCTTTATTGAGCACGCCGTATTTTGCGGATACGACGCGCATGAAGTCGCTAAGCATCGGAACCGGCGTCTTTAAGACTTCGGTTGCCCAGTAGCGCAGCGACGGCAGATTGTCCGTGCTAATCGTAAAAACTTTCGCGCCCGTGCCTTCAAATTTCGCGATACCGTCCCGGTACGCTTGCATTTCCTTCGTTCAACCACCGCTGAAGGCGGCCGGGAAGAAGGCGAGCACAACGACATTCTTGCCGCGAAAGCTGGAGAGCGTGACGTCGGAGCCGTCGATGGCTTTGAGCGTGAAATCCGGCGCCACATCCCCCACCTTCAGGTGAGTTTTGGGCGGCGCCTGCGCGCTGCCGATGCCTACGCTGAGCAGCAATGCGGCGCCCAAGAGTAGCAATGTACGCATAGTGTTCTCGAATCCCAGGAAAAAAGATTCGCCCCTCCGTGGATGGAGCGTTTGTTCGATTGTAGCTCACGCAATCCGGGCCTGCACCGGCGTAGCGCGCTCTACCAGGGCGTCCAGTTGAGTAGCCGCTTGGCATTCTTGCGGTAGAGCGCTTCGAGAACGGGATCCGGAAGATCCAAACCATAGTACGGCCACCAGATTCGGCCCGGCAGGAACTCATCCGCGGTTTCGAGCAATTGCCACCAGCCCCGGTACATCGCGGCATCGCGCTCCATATCGGTGCCAAAGAGGATGCGGTCCTTGTACTTGGCCAGGAATGCCGCGGCGGCGCGGGGCTGCCGGCCAATCTCATAATCGCGAGCCGAGAGATCCAAATGGAGGCCCGGGAAGCGTTCCAGCACTTTGCTGAGCGCGGCCAGATTGTTCCCCTGATTGCTCAGGTGACAAAGGATAAAGAGCGTCTCGGGGTTGCGGAGCAGCAGGCGATCTCTTCTCGCCAGGAGTTCCTCATAGGAGAGCACGTCCTTGCCGTAGAGGTTGAAGGTCTGGAAATCCGGGGTTCTTTCCTGGTGGGGGCCGAGCGGTTGCCAAGCGGAAGGATGATCGGCGATATGCACGTTCACGGGCATCTTGAGGCGGGCGCACGCTTGCCACGCCAGATCCAGCCGCGGGTCGTCAATATGTAGCCGCTCCCCCTTCGGCACGGACGCCTCCTGGATTCCGGAGCCCTTGTCCGTAATCTCCCCGATCCCGCGCGCGCCCATTTGGTAGCAACGCTCCACGCCTTCCGCCACCCGCCGCGGGTAGCCGGGATCGTCCACATTCTCCGTATCGAGAGAGCACCACAGTTGAAAGCGATCCCGGTGCGGCGCAAACAGCTTGACCTGCTGGGCAAACTCATCGCCAATCGCGCCGGTGAACACGACCGTGTATTCCACGCCGACGTCATCCATCGTGCGCACCCACGCATCGACATCCGCCGCGGTGCGAATGTGGCTCATTCCGCTATGCGTGTGAGCATCAATCACGGGAAAGCGGGCTTTCTCCACAATCGTGCGGGGAAGCACCAGAGATACGTCGGGTTTGTAGTCCTTGAGCAACACCGAATCCATCGGCCCGGGCTTCACTGGGATGCCGAACTTCATTTCAGGCTCCGTGGGCGTTGATTGCGCGGCAAGCGCCGGAAGGAACATGAGCAAAGCCACTGCCGCCGGCACGAGGCGGCGCAGGGAGTGAATTGATCTCTTCTTCATCGAAGGTCCTTTCCGGCCGGGACGACGCCTCACCCGATGCGCCCCTCTCAAACTATCACTTGAGGCCGCCATGGCGATGCACACGAGAAGAGAATCCACGGCCCACTGGGGCGTTCGGCGTAGCGCGGCCGGTCACGGAATTCCGCCGCAATCGGCATTCCAGCCGCCTATTTCGGATCTTTCACGCAGCGGAAGCCGATCGCGGGATCGGCGAGACGCGCGGGAACGGCCGCAAACTCCACATTCACGTTCTTCGCCAAAGGCGCATTGAAGCCGCCCCCGCGGATGGAATACCACGGTTCCGTGATGGTGGGCGGCGGGTTCAGCAGTTTCTGGAAATGCGCGAGCGCCTCCGCCGAAGGAGTGCGCGGATCTTTCACAAACTCCCACACATTGCCCGCGAGGTTCAGCACGCCGAGTGGGCTGGCCCCGTCTGGATGGGAATTGACCGGGGCCGGCCCGGTGGGCTGCCCGCTAGGATTGTCTGCCACTACGGCCTTCGAGGGATCGTGCTGATTGCCCCACGGGTACAAGTTCGAAGTTCCGTCACGCGCGGCTTTTTCCCACTCCTGTGCCGTGGGGATGCGCTTCCCCGCCCATTCGGCAAATTCCTGTGCGTCGAGATAGGTGATGTTGGTCACCGGGAAATCCGGCTTCGTTTGCGGGAAATCCACCGGAAGCGGTTTGCCGCGCGCGGCGCAGAACGCCATGTAGGCGCGATTGCTCACCTCGGTCTCATCGATGTAGTACGCGGCCAAGGTCACCTGCACGTTGTCCGGACCAAATGGGAATGGGCCTGCCGGGATCAGCAGCATCCGGCCGGTGCTGGTGTCCAACGTCTTGGCCAGGGTCTCTACTACCGGCCCTTTCGTCTCCGGGCCGGAGCCTCCAGTGGACGGCTTGAGAAA
>JADLCF010000227.1 GCA_020847315.1 Bryobacterales bacterium
CAGCGCGGCTTGTCCGCCATCCGCAACGTGCTTGAGGATAGCGAACTGGTGGCGTTCTCGGCCTTAACCGGCCAGGGAGTGAGGGAACTTTGGCAAGCGATTTGGAGAAACAGGAATCAACGGTAGCCGCTAATCCTCCGGAAACGGAGAAAGCGCCCGAGCAGAAGCCCGCCGAGCAGGCGGCACCTGCGCCGCAGAGTCAGGGGCAGGGCCAGAATCAGGCCCAGCAGCCGGGCCCGCAGAAACGAGGACGCGGCCACGGTAAAGGCGACGTGGGCGGCGCGAAAAACGGAGGCGCCGCAACCCTCGACCTTGTCGAACTGAAGGACATGAGCATTCAGAAGCTCAATCAGATCGCCAAGGACTTGAGCGTTCCGGGAACCGCCGGCCTTCGCAAGCAGGAGCTGATTTTCAAGATCCTGCAGACGCAGGCCGAGAAAAGCGGGCTCATCTTTTCCGAAGGAGTGCTCGAATGTCTTCCGGACGGATTCGGCTTTCTACGCGCACCGGAGTATAACTATCTCCCCGGCCCCGATGACGTGTATGTTTCCCCGTCCCAGATCCGGCGCTTCGACCTGCGCACGGGCGACACCATCTCCGGCCAGATCCGGCCGCCCAAGGAAGGCGAACGCTACTTCGCGCTGATCAAGGTCGACGCCATCAACTTCGAGCCGCCGGAGGAGGCGCGCAACAAGATCTTCTTCGACAATCTCACGCCCCTGTACCCGCAGGAGCGTCTCAAGCTGGAAACGACGAAGGAGAACTACTCCGGGCGGGTGATGGATCTGCTTACCCCGATCGGAAAAGGGCAGCGCGGTCTGATCGTCGCGCCACCCCGTACCGGCAAGACGATGCTGCTGCAAAGTCTGGCGAATTCCATCACCACCAGCCATCCCGAGGTTGCGCTGATCGTGCTGCTGATCGACGAACGGCCGGAAGAGGTTACCGATATGCAGCGCTCGGTGCGGGGCGAAGTCATCAGCTCCACGTTCGATGAGCCCGCCTCGCGGCACGTGCAGGTGGCCGAAATGGTGATCGAGAAAGCGAAGCGGTTAGTGGAGCACAAGCGCGACGTGGTCATCCTGCTCGATTCCATTACGCGTCTCGCGCGAGCTTACAACACCGTGGTGCCGCCGTCCGGCAAGGTGCTCTCCGGCGGTGTGGATTCGAACGCCTTGCAGCGGCCGAAGCGCTTCTTCGGTGCGGCCCGCAACATTGAAGAGGGCGGTTCGCTGACGATCGTGGCCACCGCCCTCGTCGATACGGGCAGCCGCATGGACGACGTCATTTTCGAAGAGTTCAAAGGCACCGGCAACATGGAGATCCACCTCGACCGCAAGCTGGTGGACAAACGCGTATTCCCGGCCATCGATATCAACAAGAGCGGGACGCGAAAAGAAGAGTTGCTGCTGCCGCGCGAAGAGCTCAACCGCGTGTGGATCCTTCGCAAAGTGCTAAATCCGCTGTCGCCGGTCGAGTCGATGGAACTGCTGCTCGACAAACTTTCGAAAACCCGCAGTAACGCCGAGTTCCTGGCTGCGATGAGCGGATAGGGACGGGATACCAATCGATTCAGACGGCGGAACCCAGGGCGCCGGAACCCGTTCGCGGGCGGCTGCTCTGCCGCTAAACTGATCTCTTATGCGGGCGATCTCCCCCTTGACGCTTGGTTTCGTGCTGGCGGCCCTTTGTACGCCGGTCCGCGGCGCGGCGTTGCCGGCATGCGATTCAACTCCTACCTACTCGCCCTGCGAGATCGAATTTCAGTTGAACGAGCAGGAAGCCGCCGCCCATCCAAACCCCTATCTGACGGTCGAGCTTCAGGTGGAGTTCCGATCGCCGAAGTTCCGAACGTTCCGCATGCCCGCATTCTGGGATGGGGAGCGGCGGATGGTGGTGCGCTTCACGCCCATCGATGCCGGGGCGTGGGATTATCGCGTTTCAAGCAACGTCGCGCGGTTTGAAGGAGTTATGGGGAAGTTTGCCGCCACGGATTCCGGCTCGCCCGGATTCATCCGCCCGGCCAACGTCCATCACTGGGCGACGACGGAAACCAATCAGCCTCACCTGTGGATGGGGGATACGAATTACCGGTTCGCGACGATGGATCGCACGCTCTTCGAGTATTTCGTGTCGAAGCGCGCCGAACAGAAGTTCAATCATCTGCGCGGGCTGGTGCTGGCCGACCCCGCGCGCGCCTATCCTTCGCCGGATAAACCAGACCCGGCCTACTTCCGCGAAATGGATGAACGTGTCCTGCTGATGAATAAGAGCGGTATCGTCTTCGACCTGATCCTCGGCGGCGACGAGAATGAGCTGGCGAATCTTTTCGCTTCGCGCGAGCAGCGCGAGCGCTACGTCCGCTACCTGGTGGCGCGCTATTCCCCGATGAACATCACCTGGCAGGGTGTGCAGGAGTTCGAAGAATACGAGAACGGGCGGGACCTGCTGCGCGAACTCGGCGAGTTGCTGAAGACACTGGACCCTTATGGGCATCCCCGCTCGACGCACGCGGTAGTGACGTCGTCGCCGTTACTGCCGGATGGCTGGATGACCCATATCATTTACCAGTCCTCGGATAATCAACTGGGCGCGATCGAGCACCAGATCTTCGGTGTGCCGCAGGTGAACGCGGAGTTTGCCTATGAAGACAGCGGGGCCGGCAAGTCTCACCCGCATCATGTGGACACGAACGCGTTCCGTGCGCGTCTGTGGAATTCCACCATGAATGGGCAATATCCCACCTTCGGCAATACGGGAACTTATGGTGGGAAGGCGTTCCCGCTGGATGCGAAGTTTCTGGATTCGCCGGGCGCAAAGCAGATGACCGTCTGGTACGACTTCTTCGCGGGCACCCGGCACTGGGAGCTGCAACCCTACTTCGATGTGGATGGCGGCCGCGCGGTCGCACTGGAGGACGTGGAATATATCGTTTATGTGGAGAAGCCGTCGGGCCCGGTGGAGGTCCTGGTGGCCCGGCACAACTACGATGTCCGCTGGTTCAATCCACTCACCGGCGAGTACGTGCCGCGGAAAAACTATAAAGGCGAACGGTTCGTCGGGGAACCGCCGGACACCAGTCACGATTGGGTGCTGCACATTTCGAGGGAAG
>JADLCF010000228.1 GCA_020847315.1 Bryobacterales bacterium
AAATGCGGGCGGGCGCGCAATTGCGGAAGACCTCGGCGAGGACGCCCACTTCGAGGCCCCAATCGCTGGGGATCCGGTTCACGAGCGCGAGATCGGCGCGCATGGCGAATTCGCCGGAGAGGGGGTAGCGGAAGCTATCGATAAAGCGGAGGAACGGGGTGCCGACGGCCATGCTCTCCATGGAGCGGATGAGCGGCGTCATGAAGAGACGGGTGACGCGGCCATGCATGCGGTCACTGACGCGCGCATAGAAACCTTTGCAGAATTCGAAGCCGAGATTGGAATTCACGATGGGGTAGCAGAGACGGGCGACAAACTCGCGGTTGTAGTTGCGGATATCGCAATCGTGGAGCGCGATGACGTCGCAATCGCCCCGTGCCAGCAGGTATCCATAGGCGAGCCAGCAACTGCGGCCTTTGCCGTCGCGGCCGGCGGATAGGCTCACTTCGTCGAAGCGGGCGAAGAGTTTCTGGACGCGATCTCCATTGATCCACAAGAAATGGTCCGGGTAAGGGAAATCCTTGAAAAACGAACGGGCGTGGCGGAACTGTTCCAGGGTGGCGCGGCCAAGCGCGACGACGATCTGGCCGATGAAGCGGACGTGGCGCAACTCATCGACGATCCCCTGCATGGCGGGCGATTCGAATTCCGTGTAGAGCGCCGGAAGCACAAGCCCCACGCGCGACTCTTCGGCGAATGCGAGCATGTCCGTCTCGAGCCGGTCGTAGACACTGGGACGAAGCCGGTGCAGCGTCGTGACTTTGCCGGTTTGATGAAAGTCAGCCATCGTTTTCTCCTCCTTTGAACTGCGAAGAGCCGGTGGTGATTCGCTCGGGAATGCGAAATAAGTGACGTATCGCGATTCCGATATCGCCTGCGAAACGAAGACGGAGCCCGCACTGTGGTGGGCGGGCGGACCACGCCGATAGCTCATAACGGCGCGCAGCGCCCGGCGATCGGGCTGAGATTAGTTCTTCTTAAGCCTGACATGAAAAACCGGCCTAAATCAATCGACTTCAGGCCGCATGACTTCCGATGGCGGTGGCGCTACAGGGGGCTTAGCCCGGGCGCGCCCAGGCCGCATTCGGAATGCACGGCTTTGGCTGCCTTCTCCACACCGTCACGGCGGACGATGATGGCGATGGTGAGTTCGCTGGCTCCCTGAGAGATGGCGATGATGTTGACCTGTTCGCGGGAAATAGCGGTAAAGATACGGCCCGCGAGGCCAGGGGTGCCTTTCATGCCCTCGCCGACAATGGCGAGGAGGCCGACATCGTCATTGATGTCGAGCGGACGAATGTAGCCATGGTTGAGTTCCAGGCTGAGGGCGGTTTCGATGCTGCGCGTGGCGTCTGCGAGTTCGTCGCGGCGGACAAGCAGGCAGAAACTCTGGCGGTAACTGGAACTGGAGAAAGCGAGAACTTCGGCGTTCACGCGGGCGACGGCATCCAGGCAGCGGGCCATCACGGCGTTGGGGTTGACGGAGGCGCTGGCGGGATCCACGCTGATGAGCACTACGTTTTTCGAGGAAGTCACCGCGCGGGCGCCGTCTCCGTTCTGGGTGCGGTTGACGATTCTCGTTCCGGGAAATGTGGGGTTAAAGGTGTTCTTGCTCCAGAGCGGGATGTTGCGCTCGGCGATGGGCAGCAGCGTGCGGGGGTGCAGGATCTTGGCGCCGTTGTAGGCGAGTTCCGCCGCTTCGCTGTAGGTGATTTCCGGTAGAACGATGGCATCCGGGACAACGCGGGGATCGGCGGACATAATGCCATCGACGTCGGTCCAGATCCAGACCTCGGAGGCATCGAGCCCAGCGGCGAGGATGGTGGCGGTAAAATCCGATCCTCCGCGGCCGAGCGTCGTGATATGGCCGTCCTCGGTGGCTCCGCAGAAGCCGGTAACCACGGGAAGAATCTTTCCGGTGAGCAGGGGCAGAAGGCCTTCCTTGGCGCGGAAGGCGGTGAGTTCCATGCGAGGGGTGGCGTTGCCGTGGATGGGGTCCGTGACAATGACTTCCGAGCCGAGGACCACGGCCGCAGTCTGGCCGGTGGATTCGAGATAGCCGGTGAGCAGCGTGGCGGACAGGGCTTCGCCGAGGCTGACGGCTTCGTCAAGCGCGCGGGGTGGGCGTTCCCGCAGCATGGCCATGCCGCGCACGATGCGGTCAAAGCGGGCCAGCAATGCTTCCAGGCGCTCGCGGACCTCGGGTTGGAACTCTTCCGGGATGAGGGCCAAGCAGGTTTCCTCATGCCGCCGCCGGAGCCGGCGAAGGTTCTCGGAAAAGCTCGCTTCGTCCCCGCGTTCGGCGTGGAACATCGTTTCGAGCATCAGGTCCGTGACCTTCGACATCGCGGAAACGACGGCGACGGTGGGGCGCCGGGAAGATTGCTCTTTGCAGATGGCGGCGACGCCCCGGATACTCTCCGGAGTGCCCATGCTGGTGCCGCCAAACTTCATGACCAGGAGATTCTGCACGCTTGACTGATTCCTTTCTTCCAACCGGGAACGCCCGGACGCGTTCAATGCGAGGTGCGGGTGCGAATAATACGCAGGACGGCCTCTTCCACCTCTTCAAGATCCATCGAAGTGGCGTCGACGTACTCGGCGTCGGGCGCCTGCAACAGGGGGGCTTCGGCGCGGGTGCGGTCGCGGTTGTCGCGGGCGCGGATTTCCCGCTCCGTTTCCGACGGATCGTTATCGATCCCCTTGTCGAGAAGCTGCCGGTGGCGGCGGTCCGCACGAATTCCAGGCGCCGCATCAAGGAAGATCTTGACGCGCGCTTCCGGGAAAACGACGGTTCCGATGTCGCGGCCTTCCATGACCACGCTGTGGCGCAGCGCGAACTGCTTTTGCTTCTCCACTAAAGCCCTGCGGACACCCGGAACTGTGGAAACCCGGGAAGCCGCACTTGAAATCCCCTCGCCGCGGATGGCCTCGGTCACGTCTTCTCCGTTCAGATAGACGCGATCCGTGCGCTCTTCGAGTTGGATGTCGGCGGCGAGCGCCAACTGTTCGAGGCGGTGCCAGTCTTCGAGGCCGGTGCCGTTGCGCAGCGCCCAAAGCGCGATCGCCCGGTACATTGCCCCGGAATCGACGTAGAGATAACCGAGCCGTTCGGCAACCCGTCTTGCGACGGTGCTCTTGCCCGCGCCCGCCGGACCGTCAATGGCGACGACAATGGGTGCGGTCATTTAGCGTATACCGTTCGGCTTCGTGAAAGAGGATTCATCCTTCTATCTAGTTTGCAATGAAGCGAGGCGGAGCGGGGGATGAGGGGGCGTGGAAGCGGAATCGGCGAGATCCGCGGAAGAAAGGCGAGGTGGGCTGCCTCGCAGCGAGGAGGCGGGCGACGGATGCCGCGAGCGCCTCCGGAAAGTCCGGCGCCCGCGGCAATAAGGAGGAGTTAGCCCTTCTTACCCTTGCCGCCCGCTTCTTTCTCCTTGCGGCGCTTCCAGGCGAGGCGCATCTTCTCCCGCGTCTCTTCCGACATCGGGCCGCGGCGGCCCCGGCGTTTCACTTTGGCGTTTTCGTCATAGCCGAGGGCCTCGAGTTGCTTATCGATCTCCGCGCGTTTCGCCAGCAAATCATTGATGGCGGCCTGCCGCTTTGACTCATAATCGGCTTTGGCTTTCAGAACCTGGTCCAGAGGTGTGTTGCTCATGGCATTTCTCCCATTCATTTCCGTAACTCCTCGTATTGCCGGTGTGATTCCTTCCGGCGGTTTGCCTGTCGAATTTCGCTTGTGACAAACTGGGTGACGGTGATCCTCTCGCTTCGTTCGCGATTGTGGATGCAATCATCAGGTGGCATTTGCATCGACCTCCGTATTATATACAGTTCGGGGATCGAGATATGGCAAAATGCAACTTTTCTTCGCCGATTTTCGTAGATACACAATGTTGCTTCAAGAATCGTGCCCGGCCCGTCACCATGAAGGATAGACGATACTGTTAAGCGGCTTCGTTTCAGCAGGGGCGGGAAAAGGATCTACTTTCGGAGCCGAGCGCGGATGACAATGAGTACGGAAAGCGATAGAATGCGCATCGGCCGATATACTGGAGACTATCAACGACGTTACAAGCCATGTTTACCCCCGTTCTGCATTCTGTTAGCTATTCGGCGGCATGGCCGGGCCAGGCATTTCTTCCGGTCCCCGAGTTCCTGGCTAAGGCCCGGGAACTAGGATTCGGCGCGGTGGCGCTGGTCGCGAAGGCCCCGCACGTATCCCCGGCCGCCTATTCCAAGGAGGAGCGGCTTGCGCTGAAGGCGCGGATCGCGGATGAGGGTCTGCATCTGGCCGCGCTGATGGGATACACGGATTTTACTTGTGGAATGCGAAGGCCGGGCATTCCATCGGGCGAAATGAATGCACTCTACATCGCCCAACTTTGTGAATTGTGCGCGGATCTCGGGTGCGGGTTTCTGCGCGTGTTCACCGGGTATCGGTTGGATGACCTGGCCTATGACTTACAGTACGGCGAAGTGATCCGGGGCCTTCGGCTGGCGGCTAAGTATGCGGAAGAATTCGGCGTGACCTTGCTTTTGCAGAACCATCATGATATAGCCGCTCACTTTAGGGAATTCGCGTGGTTGCTGCGGGAATTGGATCATCCGCGGATTAGGGCGGCGTTTGATTGCTGGGCAGTCTGGCTGCAGGGAGCGCGGGGCGAGCAATTGCGCCAGGCCGTGCATCACATTGCGCCCTGGCTGGCATTCACAACCGTAGCAGATTATAAGGTGATGCCACAGTTCACTTATCGACCCGATCACGTCCACTATGCGCCCTGTACGCCGGCGTTGACGCGGGCGACCGCACCGGGGGAAGGGGAACTCGACTACGGCGCTTTCTTTGAAGGACTAAGGGAGGTTGGGTATCGAGGCCCGGTGGCATACGAGATGTGCGCCCCGCTTGAGGGTGGCGGGCAGATTGAGAATCTGGACCGGACGGCGCGGATCTTTCTCCAATTCCTGGAAGGCCACCGGCACAAAGGATAAGCGGGTGAAGCCGGTTCCCCGCGGGAATGGCGACCCGAAAGCGGCGCCGGCTGAGGGCTAGAACGACTCGCCCCGGATGAGATCCTCCCAGGATTCCCGCTCCCGGACGACGCGCCAGGAAGCACCATCAACGAGCACTTCCGCCGCGCGTGGCCGCGCGTTGTAATTCGAGGAAAGCGAGAAGCCGTAGGCTCCGGCGGCGCAGATGGCCAGCCATTCCCCCTGAGAAACCTCCGGGAGGGTCCGCTCACGTGCAAAGAAATCGCCGGATTCGCAGACCGGGCCGACGACATCGGCAACCAGGGGCGGGCTTGGGCGGAGCGCGAGAGGCGCGATCTCGTGGTGCGCATGATAGAGGACCGGCCGAATGAGATCGTTCATCGCGGCGTCCACGATAATAAAGTTTCGTTCGGAACCCGGCTTGAGGTGCAACACCCTGGTGAGGAGCACGCCGGATTCGGCCACGAGGGAGCGCCCCGGCTCCACGGCCAGAGAGAACCCGCTGAGCCTGAATTTTTCGAGTACCTGGGCGATGAACGAAGGGATTGCGGTGGGTTCTTCCTGGGGACGGTAGGCGATTCCGAGACCGCCGCCAATGTCAACCTCCTGAATGGGGATGCCGTTCGCCCGCAGGTCCGATGCGAGCGCGAGCACTTTTTCCACGGCTTCGACCAGAGGGCTGACATCGAGGATCTGGGAGCCGATGTGGCAGCTCACGCCGATCCATTGGATGCCGGGATCGTCACGGTACTGGAAATAGAGGCGGCGCGCTTCGGAGAAGGGGATGCCGAACTTGTGCTCCTGGAGCCCGGTGGAAATATAAGGGTGCGTGTTGGCATCGACATCCGGGTTTACGCGCAGAGAGACCCGGGCGCGGGTTCCCATTCCTCGGGCCGTGGCGGCCAGGAGGAGCAGCTCAGATTCCGATTCGCAATTGAAGCTGTGAATTCCCTGGCCAAGAGCGTAGGCGATTTCGGATTCAGCCTTCCCCACGCCGGAGAAGACGACTTTCGCGGGGTCGCCCCCAGCCCGCAGTACGCGGAAGAGTTCCCCGCCGGAAACGATGTCGAAACCGGCGCCCAGTTCGGCGAGGAGCCTCAGGATGGCAAGGCTGCTATTCGCTTTTACGGCGTAACAGATGGCATGCGGAACGCCGGCGAGGGCGTTATGGTACGCCAGGTAGCGATCCCGGATGCCCGCGGCGCCGTACACATAACAGGGGGTTCCGGCGGCCGCGGCGATCTCACTCAACCGGACTTCTTCGCAGTAGAGGTCTGCGCCCCGGTAGGAGAAAGGGGCCGGAACGAGCGGGGAAGGCGCGGCTGCGGCAGCCGGGAAGGAGGTAACGGCGGGCGAGTTTGGAGGATCTAGAGACATAAGAAGGAATCTATCCAGCATAGCGTTACCGGATGGATGCCCGAGCCACGATATACTTAAGGATTCGACCTCCCAGGGAGCTGGAATTTTATGTTTGACCTTTTCCGAAGCCGCGCCAAAGCCGTGCGCATCTTTTTGGGCGCGATCCTGTTGCTGGTGGCCGCCGCCATGGTGATCACGCTGATTCCCGGATTCGGCGGCGCCGATTTCGGCGCGAATGCGCAAACCCTGGGCGAGGTGGCGG
>JADLCF010000229.1 GCA_020847315.1 Bryobacterales bacterium
CCATACACGGTGAACACCAAAGCCACTCCCTGCTGCGAGAATCCATGCTGGGTGAGGAAGGGGGAGAGGTATCCCGATTCCACGCCGTCCCCGATCATGAAGACCAACAGCCCCAGGTAGCCCCACGCGAGCGGTGGGTACATTCCGAGCCTGGCGATGAGTTGTGACATGTTCCCCCTTCAAGACGAATCTTCCGGTGTGGCTCACAGAGCGGTCGACGAGCGCGGTTTCGCGCCGAACGCCGCGCCGAGTTCCCCCACATGCGCGAGCACCAAGTCGGGCGGCGGGCTCAACGCAGCGGCCTCTTCGCGTGTAGCCTCGCCGGAGAGCACCAGCACGGAGACCGCGCCGGCCCGTTGTGCAAGCACCACGTCCGTATAAAGCCGGTCTCCCACCATTGCGATCGCATCCATGGCGAGTCCGTGTTTTCGCGCGATGCCTTGCAGAATGGCGGGGTCCGGTTTGCCGAGTACCACTGGCGTTCGCCCCGTGGCGGCGTTCAGGGCCGCGCAAATCGCCCCGCAATCGACCAGCACCGTGGGTTCATCGGTGGGGCACACCAGATCGGGATGCGTTGCAATGTAGGGAAGCCCCCGCGAAATCCACCAGGCCGCGCGGCACAAGCGTGCGTAATCGAGGGTTGTATCGAATCCCACAACCACGGCGTCCGGCGCGTCGAAATCAACCTTGAAGCCTTCCCCCTCGAACTGCCCGCGGAGCGACGGCGTCCCCAATAGGGCGATGCGCCGCGCGCCCGGTAGGTGCAGCCGGAGGTAGTCGAGCGTGGCATCCGCCGCCGTGTAGATCGCTCCCTCGTTCGCGGGGACGCCCATCGCTCGCAGCCGCTCCACGTAGTCGCTCTTGCTGTGCGAGGTATTGTTGGTGAGGAAGGTATGGCCGATCCCCGTTCGCCGCAAGTCTTCGAGAAAGTCCAGTGTCCAGGGGAAGAGCGTGGAGCCCTTGTAAATCGTGCCGTCCATGTCCAGAACGACATGCCGCACGCCCGCGAGCGCCCCGATCATCGCGCCACGCCTGTCCGCGCGCTCATTCCCGCGATCGCCTCGTCGAACTTCCCCGTCCGGCGCGCCAAATCCAGCACCGTGTAGCGTCTGCGAATGTGGTACGCCTTGCGGCAACTGAGCGCAAGCCGCTCCGGGGCTATGCCGATCTCGCGGCTATCGGTGGGCGCGCCCGCCGCGGCAAGCATGTCGCGAAGCTCCGCGTAGGGGAGCAACTGGGCCCGAAGCCGCGCCGTCAGCGCAGGCCAGATGGAATACAGCCTCGCCAACTCGTCGCGCAACCGCTCACGGGAGGGTAGCTTCGCGAGGCTTTCCTCCCGGGCCTTCGCCGCAAGTTCCGGGATGGCGAACATCCTGTCAATTTCTGCTTCCATTGCGGCTGCATCCGGCCAGGCTTCCACCGCGCGTTCCACTTCGAACCTGCCGCCCGGCAGTGCAAGCGACGTCTCGTAGATCGCCGTGGATGCCAACGATCCGATCCCGACCTTGAAGCCGTGCGAGGGAGCAACGCCATTGTGGGTGTGGTGCTCCATATCCCAAAGATGGCTGAACTGATGCTCAGCGCCGGATGCCGGGCGGCTCGTGCGCGCCGCTTGCATCGCGAACCCCGTCATCAGCAGTCCGGTGATCAATCCTCGAACGGCTTCCGGATCCCGTCGCGCGATGCCCCCTGGGTTCGAACACCATTTCCGCAACTCCTGCTGTACGGTATCCCACGCGGCAGTGTCGATTTTCTCGACGCCGGCGGCATCCGCGGCCAGCCAGTCCGCCCCGGCCGGAATCTTTGCCACCAGATCCGCATAGCCCGAGGCGTTCATTCCCTCTGGCGCCGCGCCGATCACATCGAGGTCCGCCACCACCGCTTCCGCGGCCGGACAATCGAATGTCTGCTTCGATCCCTCGTGCGTGATGGACGCACCGAACGCCGTATATCCGTCCATCGAAGCCGCCGTGGCCACGGTGATGTACGGGCGGCCCGCCTGATGTGCCGCCAGCTTCGTCAGGTCGCTGATGGTCCCCGCGCCCACCGCGATCGGGATCGCATCGGTCGCGCGCAACCCTTCGCGCACCTGATGGACGTATCCGTATTCCGCGGGTACCGGAGCGCCCGCCGTGGGGCCCTGCAGGATCAGCGGCGGCATGCTCGCCTGTCCAGCGGCGCGCAGCGAATCCGATACATCCCTGCCCGCGGCCGCGAATGTATTCTCATCCGCGATCACCATGGCGGGAGAGCTGCCATACAAGGCGGCGAACACCTCTCCGGTCTCGCGCCGGGCGCCATTGCCCATGCGGAGGTGCTTGGTTTCGCGGGCCGCCTTCAGCGCCGCGCGGAGGAGGCTCTCCCCCGGTAAATTCGCAGTCGTCATCGCTTTTGTTTGTAGTATTCGCGAATGGCGTTCATCACTACGTCCGGGTAATCGGTGGCGAAGCTGGCAACGCCCAGATCCATCAGATGCTGGAACAGCTTCGGATCCTTGTTCATCATCGGGAGCGCCTGGAAGAGTATGCCGTGAGCTCGCAGTTCCTCCCCCGCCGCAATCAGGAAGCGGTCGCTGGGCGTAATGCCCGCCGCGCCCACGCCGATGTGAATCTGCAGTTGCGTGATATCCGCGAAGCCGGTCTTGCGGAGCGCGGCCAATCGCGCCGCAAGCTGTTCCTCTGTGCCGCCCATCCAATGCAGCGTGGCGGAGCGTGGGGCAAGCCGCTTCCACTCGCGAATGATGCTGTAATCCGTGCTCGCCAGAATCAGTTGCGGGTGCACGCTGCGGCTCTCGCGCGCGAGCTGCGCGAGGTCCACATTCTTGATGTCGATGTAGAGGCGGCGTTCTGGATGCTGTTCAAGGATGCGGTAGACGCCGGTCATTCGCGCAATCCGTTGCGCTGCGAATTGCGCGCCCTTCCAGGAGCCGATGTCGAGGGCGCTCAGTTCCTTCCATGTCAGATCCTTGATTCCTTTCGCCTGCATCGCCGGGTCTGCCTTGGGCAGAATTCGCTTGAAGTCGTTGTCATGAAACGCGACAATCACGCCATCGGAGGTCGTGCGCAAATCGGCTTCGGGAACCGTCCGCAGCCCCCAGGCGATCTCGAACGCCTCCACCGAATTCTCCGGCGACAGCACTCCCGCGCCGCGATGGCTCTGGACCGTGAATTCGTCAAGCGGGATGTGGTCTCTCACGTTCCATGGCGGGTTCCCGGCGCCCATCGCCAAACAGGCTGCCAGCACTAAAATCCATCTAAACTGCTTCATTCCTCGACTCTCGCCCTCTCCGCGATCCTTCTGCATCTTACCAGCGGAGAGGCTGTGAGGCAGAGCGGGGAATCCGTCGAGCCGCCGGCATCAACCTCCGCGTTCTGCCGCGGACCATCCGCCGGATTGAATTGGTATGATTGTGCCAACTCGTCCTAATCCGGTAATTCATTTCATTCTGGGAGTGTAGTGATGAAGAAATCGTCGTCCGCGGAATCCGCGGCAGATTCGATTGACGCGAAAATTCGCAAACTTGGCGACTGGCGAGGGAAACTGCTCGCGCGGATTCGCAAAATCATCCGTGAGGCGGACCCGGAAGTTCTGGAGGAACTCAAGTGGCTGGAGACGCCGGTCTGGTCTCACGCGGGCATCGTTTGTACGGGAGAGATTTATAAGAGCAAGGTGAAGCTCACCTTTGCCAAGGGAGCCTCGCTACCAGACCCGTCGGGCCTCTTCAATGCAAGCCTCGAAGGGAACACACGCCGCGCCATCGACATCGACGAAGGCGGTGAGATCCATGAGGAGGCATTGAAGGAACTGATCCGCGCCGCCGTCGCATTCAATCTCGAAGCTAAGGAAAAGCCGAAGTCGACATAATCGCGAAACGGCAGCGCCGCACAGTTTGGCTTTGCACAGTTTGGCTTTGCACAGCCTTGCCAAGCGTGGCCCGGCTTGGCGTCGGCTGCGGCCCTGCCTATTTGACGCCCCGCACGATGGTCAGAAGGAATTCGCTGTCTTCGAGTGCTTTGATCTCGTGAGGCACTGCGTTGTCGAGCGCGATCACCGTCCCCGCCGAGACCGTCCGGGGTGTGCCTGCGACGTCAACCTGGATCTCGCCCGAGAGAACCTGTAACGTAATCGGCCCATCCACCTCGTGCCCGCAGAGCGCGGCATTTTTCTTCACCGCCGTCAGCACCACGCTCAGGTTCGATGTCTTCACGACGGTCACCGAATTCCGCGTGCCGGAAATCCACTCCGGTTCTTCCCGCAAGCGCTTCAACTCGGCGGAAAGGGCGAACGTTACGGCCGGCCCGGATGTGGTCCGGTCCTCTCGCGCCATCGTGCGGATTGCATCTGTCATGGTTTCCTCCCTTGCAGCCCAAAGTTATGTCTACTCATAGCGTATATCGCATGAGCGCCGGAAGCGACAGGAGCCGATAACGGGCGAGTCAGGTATCGGGGAAGGGAGCCGCTCCGGTCGAAAAGGTTCCGGGCTGAAACCGGCGAAGGCAACGGGATCGGCGCGCGCAGAAATCCGTGCTCAGCCGCCCAAGACCACGGACATCTCCGGGGTCTCTTCCGGCTGGCGGAAGCAGGAGCGAAACGGACGCCGGGCGGCGTTGCCGGAGGTCACAGGTGCGGATGGGGGGATGCTCAGCCGGATCAACTGGTTCTCCAGCCGGTTCGGGCAGACCGAGCAGCGCTCGCCCGTCACCTTGTAATTCTCACAGCACGTCGTGCGCAATGTAATCTGCGAACCCATCCCGGCGGCGCTCCTCACTTGCGATTCCTTTCCTGAGTCTAGCAATCACGACCAAAAATGTCCACTTAGACTTTTCCGATCTTATAGGAGACTGCACTCTTTTGTCCGTGATGAGGAAGAGGCGGCGCTTCCACCGCCGGTCTGCGCTAGGATGGGGCCATGGTAGAAGCTTGGCTACGAGGCCCGATCGAGGGCGTTCACCCGCTTGTCGCACCTTTGCTGAGGAGCTTTGAAATGGCGAGGGAAGACCTTGCGAACGCAACCTCCGGGTTGAGCGTTGATCAGATCTGGCAGCGAATCGACGGCGTTCCCACTTTGGGCTTTCAGCTCCGGCACATCGCGGGTTCGGTCGATCGCCTCGGCACATACCTCCGGGGAGAGCAGCTTAGCGCGGAGCAAATGGCCGTCCTTCGCGACGAAAAGAACCTCGGCGATACCGATGTCGCCACCCTGCTTGCGGGCGTGGCTGCCGCGTTCAAGGGCTGCGAAGCCGTGGCTCGCGCGCTTGACCCCGCGCGGATCACGGAAGAACGCGCCGTGGGCCGCAAGGAGTTGCCCTCCACCGTGATCGGCCTGATTGTACACATCGCGGAGCATACGCAGCGTCACGTCGGCCAGACCGTGAGCATCGCGAATCTCGTGCGCGCCCAGTCCCGCTAGAGTCGCGCGCCATCTCCACGGTTCAGCCATCGAAGCAGCGCACGGAATGCCTGCCCGCGGTGGCTGATCGGGAATTTTTCTGCGGCAGTGAGTTCCGCCGTGGTGCGTCCGCAAGGCGCGTGGAAAAAGAGAGGGTCGTACCCGAACCCACTGGTCCCTCGTGGCTCGTGGAGGATGCTCCCCTCCATCGAACCTTCGAATGTGGCCAGCACGTTGCCCTGCCGGGCGAGTGCGATCACGCACTCGAAGTGCGCAGTCCGGTCCTCCGCCCCCCGCAGCCGTTCGAGCAGGAGATGGTTGTTTGCGGCATCGCTGGCCCCGCCGCCCGCGAACCGGGCCGAATACACGCCGGGCGCCCCGTCGAGCGCATCCACCACCAGCCCCGAATCTTCGGCAAAGACGAGTTCCCCGGTGAAGCCGCTATAGTGAACGGCCTTGATGCGGGCATTCTCCTCGAACGTCGTCCCGCTTTCCTCCACCGCCGGAAGCTCGCGAAAGCCCGGAAGCGGGGCAATTTCGCAATCGGGAAGATCCGCCGCGGCAAGGGCAAACTCTCGCATTTTCCCCGAATTCGATGTGGCGGCGAAGAGAAGCATGGAGAGCGATCCCCCGCCTCAAAGCGAGACGTACTGTCGTTGCATCGCAGTGAGTTCGCCGATCCCCTTGCGCGCCAACGCAATCATCGCCGCCAGTTGCGCGTCGTCGAACGGAACCTGCTCGGCGGTGGATTGCAACTCCACATACTGCCCCGCGCCCGTGAGCACGACATTCATATCGACCTCCGCGCTCGAATCTTCCGCATAGCAAAGGTCGAGCATCGGCGCACCGCCCACGATGCCCACGCTCACCGCGGCAACCGTATCGCGGAGCACGCCGGGCGGCACAAGCTTCGCGGAGCTAAGTTTTCCCACGGCGATGCCGAGCGCCACCATCGCGCCCGTGATGGCGGCCGTCCGCGTCCCACCGTCGGCCTGCAGCACGTCGCAATCAAGGAAAATCGAGCGCTCTCCGAGCTTCTTCAAATCCACGATGGCGCGCATCGAACGCCCGATCAGGCGTTGGATTTCGAGCGTCCGCCCGGACGCCCGTCCCTTCGTTACTTCCCTGGGCGTTCGCGTGGAAGTCGCCCTGGGCAGCATGGAGTACTCCGCCGTCACCCAGCCCTCGCCACTGTTTCGCTTGAACGCGGGGACGGATTCCTCCACCGATGCCGTGCAGAGCACGCGCGTATGGCCAAACTCGATGAGCGCGGAGCCCTCGGCGGTCAGTAGATAATCCGGCGTTACGGAGACGCGCCGCATTTGGTCCGCGGCGCGGCCGTCGGTTCGAAGGGGCATTCCCTATCCTTTCAGTGCCAGGAAAAATAAGTAGAAGAGCAGCGCCATTCCAAGCAGCACCACCAGCAGGCAGGGCACACCGCGCAAGTTCTCCATCTTCGCGGTCTTGCGTTTTTCTTTTGTCTTGGCCGAATACGGCTTGATTTTTGCCATGAGACGAGGAAGGCCGTAGACCGCCCAATCCCGCGGCCCAAGCATCTTTCAGGATAGCTCCAATAGGGAATGCAGGGAATTGCGCAGCCATCCCGCGCCCGGCCACGCATCCCGGTCGCGCCTCCGCGCCCGTCTACTTCCCGTCCGGGCTCACCAGCTTTGGAATCTTGCCGATCGGTCGTAGCTCCACGTTGCGGACGAGGATCTCCGCGCCCTCCGATTGAATCTGGATCTTGCCCGCCCGATGAGACGATCCGTAGCCATGAATCACCACCACTCCGTTGAGAATGCACGTGATTTTGTCGCCATTTGCGATAATCTCCTGCCGATTCCATTCGCCCGTCGGCTTCTCGACGTCGTGCGGCCCGCGAAAGCCGAGTTCATCCTTCCATTCGGGCGAGCGGCCCCACCAGTCGAAGCGGCCGCTATCGCGTGTCGTGGGCGTGCCTCCGCTTTGCCAGTAGAGTTCCCGGCCGAGCGAGCGCGTCTCCATCGTAAGGCGCGGTTTCTCCTTGCCCGCGACGAGGATGATATCTCCCGCGCCCCCTTCGATAATCTGGGATTCAATCGATTCAAGCCAGGTCTTGTTGTACTCACCATCGGGCCCAACCGCGTGTACCAGAATGCCCCCGTCGCGCGCCCGTTTCTCGCGGTTTCCCCAGGTCTTGCCGCCCCATTTCCATTCGACGATCAGATGGTAATCGCGATAGGCCTGCTTTGTGGTAACGCCGCCCCAATCCTCTCCGGAGATGCGAATATTCCCGTCCACCACCGAGAAGACATGGTTCGGATCCTCATAGCGGTGGTCGCGAAGCCAGGTGTACCAGCCGCTCAGATCCTTCCCGTTGAAAAGCTGGATGCGCCCTTTCGGTTGGATGGCCTCAGCCTCGGCGGGCGTCTGGCAGTAGATCGGGGCAAGCAAGAGGAGCAAGAGCAGAGAAATTCGCATTCCGTCACTCTATCGCAATTGCTCGCGAATCTCGCCGATACATACGCTGTATCCGCAATAGACTGGGAACGGGTCTAAAGAGCAGGTGGCAAGAAACGCACAATCCCGCCCGCTTCGAAGATGGGCGATCTTCGTATCGCTCCTGATGCTGCTCACGTCGGCGGCCACCGGCGGCTATTTCTTCTGGGATTTCTACCGTGTGAAGCCCATCCCCGTGAAGATTGTCGCCTTGCTGCCCGTATGGAGTTGGAACGAGGGCCATCCCAGCGTTTCGCCGGTCTCGGCAACGCCGGGCCAGGCGGCGCTCGTGGCGGAGGTGGAGTACTTCCATGATGAGTTGCTCGCCTATCTGAGCTTCGATTTCCTGCGCAACCAGAAGGCGCTGGGCGGGAAGCCCGTCTACCTCGTTCCCAGGGAGGAAGGCCCGCGGGTGGTCTACCGGATGCTCGTGGGCGCCGGGAGCAATTGGCTGAACGCGTACGGCGAATATGCGCGCTTGAAGGCGGAGGGGCTCGTGCGAAGTTGGATGGTCTTCCAGATCGGACCGGAAGACCGGAATCGCGCGGCCGCGGAGACCCGCGTTTTTGTCGCTGCGTACAACAAACCTGTCAAAGCAAAACTCGAAACACTATCGCCCTCGGAGCTGAGGCAATACGCCCGCCGCTTCCTGCTCTTCAAGTCCCGCGTGGACCCGCGCATCCGCCATCGCCTCGAACCACGCCCCGAACCCATCACGCCCAAGACGGCGGACCAGTTAGCCGCCGATATCATCGCCGTCGCGGATTTCTACGATCTTCCTCTCGACATCTTTCTGGGGATCGCCGCCGTTGAAAACAACTATATGGACGTGCGCGGAGACCGCGAGCACGGCATCTGGAAGCGCAGGGCAGAGCGGGGTGATGTCATCCTCAAGCGCGGGCGGCGGGGCGTCTTTGTGCTCAATGATTCCACGGGCGTCTGGCAAATCACGCGCGAGACCCTTCGATTCGCGCACCGGATGTATCTCGAAGATCGGGAGAAGGGCGTTCGCGATTACAGTCTGCTGCCGGAACGGTTGCTCCCTCCCAGGACGCTCTATCTCGATGAGGTGAACAGCCACTGGCTGACGCTATACGCGGGCATGCTGGTGCGGTACCTGATCGACCATTTCGACGGCAATATAGAAATGGCGGTGGGGGCCTACAACGGTGGAATTGGCCGCCCGAATGCCCGCTACGGGGAGCACGTGGAGGCGGCGGCAACGCACGCAAGGCGCGTTCTTGAGCAAGCCGCGGCCCTGCACGGCGAGGCGATGGAAGACGTGGAATTGCCGCCGGAGAACAAGCGATAGCGGCATTAACGGCGGAAGCGGTGGCGGAGCCGCCACGATGGCCGCCCCGCCGCCTCAAATCGAAACCCGTTCCTATTCGTTATGCGAGATCAGCATCCCGCCGTCATTCACCGCGAACGTGCCCACGAAGGCGCTGAGCTTATACGGGCTGCTCCACGTGGTGTCGAGCCCCTTGCCCGTGAAGGAATTCGCGATTGTATACGCAGGCATCGCGTGGTCCACCCCGCTGGCCATCGGGTCGTACACGGTATTTTCGTGCGAGCAGATCTTGTCGGCTCTCTCGATGGCGCGCGTCTGCAGGTTCACGAGCGTGCCGGCCTTGAGGAACCCTTCCCGGCTGTGAACGTCTCCATGCTCGAACGCCATCGCGATCGGCTCCACGTTCACGGCCACCACGTCGCTCACCAAGGCGCCGCCCAGCTTCCTCGCCAGGTTTTCGAGCGCGACGCGCTGCATGGCATTCGCCTTGGCGTCCACCACCAGCACCGCCTTCGACGGTAGATAATCCTGATGGATATTGCCGATCGTGTTGCTGGCGCGCACCACGGCGATGACGGAGAGCCCATCGAGGTTCACGCCATCGAAGGAACCCTTGGCCACATTCCAGCCCATCACGCCAAGATCGCCCACCAGGCCCACTTCGGAATTGCGGAAACACTCGCCGATATAGACATCGGCCGTGCGCGCCTCCATGTATGTGCCCGTCAGCGTCGCGGGCGCCGGCGCGGTGGCGTGAGATTCATGAGAAGCGGCGCTGGCGGCAAGCGTCAGGCACGCGGAAGCGGCAACAATAGCAAGACCACGGAGAATGCGCATGATGCTATGAACTCCCATACGGTTGGAGAACCCCAGGTTAGCGGCTGCGGCAGCAACGGTTGAGCTGCCGCCGGAAGGGCTATCGGATCCCAGACCGAATCACCCAGTCGCCCAAAGGTCCGTCGAAACGCGGACCTGCATCTATTCTACCGCCAATAGGAAACCCGAAGGCCGTTGATATTTTTGTGTTTCCCCGGCCGGGCAAACTACCGCCCCATCCATCCTCCGTCCACCACTAGAATCTCCCCCGTCACGTAATCCGACGCGCGGGAGGCCAGGAACACGGTGGCCCCCTTGAAGTCGCGCGGATTCCCCCAGCGCCCCGCCGGAATGCGGGCGAGAATCGCGGAGTCCCGGTCCGGGTTGGCCCGCAGCGCCGCCGTATTGTCGGTTGCGATGTATCCGGGCGCGATCGCATTCACCTGCACGTTGTGCGGGGCCCATTCGTTCGAGAGCGCCTTCGTAAGCTGGCCGATCGCCCCCTTTGATGCGGCATAGCCCGGCACCGTAATGCCGCCCTGGAACGTGAGCAGAGAGGCCGTAAAGACGATCTTGCCCTCCCCTCGTTCCACCATTCGCTTGCCGAGCTCGCGCGCTAGAATCCAGGATGCGTCCAGGTTCGTGCGCATGATCTCATCCCAATACTCATCCGGATGATCGGCTGCGGGCATGCGCAGTATCGCGCCCGCATTGTTGATCAGAATATCGATCCGTGGGTGCGCTTCATGAACCTGATTCACAAGGGCATGCACGGCGGAGCGATCGCCAAGATCGCAGGAGTACGGCGTGAACCGGCAGCCGAGCGCGGTGACGGCGGCTTCGATCGCGGAGCCCGTGGATTCCAGATTGCGGCTCACCCCCACGATGTCCGCGCCCGCTTCCGCCAGCGCTTCGGCCATCGCGAATCCGATGCCGCGGCGGCACCCTGTCACCAGAGCCACTTTGTCGCGAAGCCGGAAGAGATCGAGAACGCTCATTGCGCGCACCTCATCAAGATTTTCATCGCCGCGCCACCGCCCTCCATCTCGTGAAATGCGTCAGCCAACCGGTCGAGAGGCAGTTCCCGGCTGATCATGCGCTCAAGCGGCAGTGCGCCCGCTTCCGCCAGTGCGATCGCTTTCTCGAAATCCTCCGGCTCATAAACGCGCGTGCCGATCATCTCGATCTCCCGCCAGAAAAGCCGGAAAAGATCCACCTCCACTTGCTTGGCGTGGATGGCGACGACGACAATGCGCCCTCGCACCCTTGCGAGCCCGGTCATCGTCGCCGCGGCCGCCGCGGAGCCGGAGACTTCAAACACGACGTCCGCGCCCGCGCCGTTCGTAACCTCCTCGACGCGCTTCACCAGGTCGATCTCCGCCGGATTTACCGCTTCGAACTCCAACTCCCGGGCGAGCGCGAGGCGAAAGGCGTTTACCTCCGCGATCAGCACTCGGGCGCCTGCGTGGCGTGCTACCAATGCCACCAGCATGCCGATTGGGCCGCCCCCTTGAACCACCGCGAATTCCCCAGGCGATACCCTTCCCAAGCGCACGTCATGGCACGCCACGGCAAGCGGTTCAATCAGCGCGCCAACCTCGAAGCGCAGCCCATCCGGCAGACGGTGAAGCGTGTGCGCAGGAACGGTCCACAGTGATTGCATCGCGCCGGGAGTGTCGATGCCCAGAAACTGGAGCTTCATGCAGACATGGCTGTGCCCGGCCTTGCAGGCGGGGCATTCACCACAGGGGTTGAGCGGGCGGACGGTCACCCGGTCCCCCGGTTTCCAGCCCTCCACGCCGCCGCCTACCGCATGGATTGTCCCGGAACTCTCATGGCCGATCACCTGCGGGAGATGCACGCGGTGGTCCATGTTGCCGTGGAAGATGTGAAGATCCGTGCCGCAGACGCCGCAGTGGGAAACGGCGATCTGCGCCTCGCTGGGGCCGGGCTCCCGCGGGAGAACCGGGCCATGCGTAACTGTCCGTTTTCCGGTATAGAATGCTGCGCTGCTCATCGGTTCCTCCATGCCGCGGCGGCTTCCGTCGGGGGTCGTGGCTCCCAGGGGGCCAAGCTGCGGCTCACAAATGGGCAGTGTATCGCGATGATGCGCCCAGCCGCCGGTTCACATCCCCGCGCGGACGTCGCTAGAAGAGCCGCTCCTGTTTTCGCAGCGTGCCGAACGCACCGATGTTGGCGATTGTCAGGGAGAACCGAAACTGATTTTCGCTGCGGTTCGCGAATCCGAAGCGGCGGTATTGCACGCTGAATCCACAGCAATCCGTGTTGTAGGTGAGCTGTCCCGTGGAGGTGACGATCGTCGATGTCCGGAAGTCGTACCAATTGTTGAATGCCGCGCTCCAGCCCCGTTTGAGCGAGTCCTTCCAGGCCAGCGTCGTCAAGAGCTGGTTCGCGGGAGGCGAGAGCAGCTTGCTGCTGGGTACGTCGCGCGCGGCTTCCTCGCTGAGCTTCTGGTCTGGGTCGACGAGCAACGGCGTGGAACGAACGCGGTTGTGGCCGATCACCGCCAAAAAGTCGCCGAACCGCGCATCTACCGCCGTGATGCTGTTCAAAAACTGCCCGTAGAAGGGGTCGTAATCCGCGCGCCACAAGATGCCGTAGCGCGTGGCCGGCGAGATCCGGAACGTCGATGCCACTGGCGAATAATGCCGGGGCTGGTTGAGAAAGGTGAACGTGCTCAGGTCGAGCGCGCTCGCCACCACATTGCGCCGCACCGCCACCACCGCACCCCCGAAATCCGGGTCGAAATAACGCTTGTGCCGCAATTCCCAGGAGAAGACTTCATCCACATCGTCCCCGCGTTTCCCAAAGAAACGGTTTGTCAAAGTGAACTCCGCCTCGTTCGTGTTTGAGACCAACTCCGTGCTGTCGAACCGGATGATATCGTTGAACTCGCTCACGCCGTTCACATAGCGAAGAGCCACGCGCGGTTCGATGACATGCTTCAGTTTCTCGCCCCAAATGCCCTTGCGATCGAACACGCGCGCCAGGCTGGGCGGCAGGATTTCCACCGCGAACTCCTGGGAGCCCCGCGCGAGGTTGTTGCCGCGAATGTCTTCCTGAATCAGGCTGCTGTCGTAATACGTGAGCCGCGGCGCATAGCTCGGGACGATGTGGAAGCCCTTCCATTCGAGCGGGGCGAAGATGCGTGGAGCCACATCCAAGCGGTTCACGAACTGGCGGGTTTGAAAGAGCGGCTGAGAGCGCCGCACCAGGCCCCACGCGGTATCGAAAGAAACGTACACCGGCGTGTCCTTCTTCCATTTGCGGGAGCGGCTGGCGAAGCGGATCTCCGGCAGTTTCCGGATCGAGATAATATCGGATTCGCTTGTCCTGAAATTTTGCAGCCGCGTGAAGGCAGTGCTCAGGTGGAACGTAGACCAGTCCTTCTCCACGAATCCGATGGATTGAATTTCGCTGGCGATCGCCTCGCTGATTGATTCCGTGAACTCCTGCCGGAATCGGAAAGAACTCAGATAGTTCAGTTCGCCTCGCCCATAAAATCCGTAGGGAAGTTTGGCCTGGCCCGCGGCGTCGATACTGAATCCCGAGGCCTTCTGCCGCACGGATTGCGTCACCGCCATCGTGGAGCCGGGGTTGCCGGGGTCGGCCACATTCACCGTCTGGTTGACGGGTAGACCCTTATCCGCCACGCCGTAGAGAGCGAAGTTGAAGTCGCTATCCCGCGTGGGCTTGCCTCGAAAATCCACCTGATGCGCGAGGCCTCGCGTCGTGAAGTATTGCGCGCGATAGGTGGCGTCGTAGCTGCGCGAAATGGCCCAGTAGTAGCCGCCGCCGAACATCTGTCCGCGCCGGTTGCTGTTGCCGATATTCGGCGTGAGAAAGCCGCTCCGCCGCTCCCCTTCCTTGAGCGATTTGTAAAACCACGGCGCGAATAGAATCGGAACTCCCCGGATGCGCAGAATCCCGTTGTGAACGCGCGCGCTTTCGCCGGGAACGATCGTGAACTCTGGGGCCTTCAGCGTCCACCAGGGGTCCGGCAGAACGCAATTGGTGAGCATCCCCTCGTGCAGGATATAGGTTCCGTCCTCGCGCTCCGCCCACTTGGCTTCGAAATGAAACGGATTCTCCGTGCGATACAGATTGGGGCGTGCTTCAATCTTGGGAAACGTCTCGCCGCGCACGTCGTAAAACGTCCCCCGCGCTTCCTTCGTGTAATACTCAACGCGAGTCGCCCAGATTTTCTCGCGCCGTTCATAATTTTCGTAATAGACGCTTCCACGCGCTTCCGCATATCCGGTTTCGCTGTTGTAGTCGATCTCATCGGCGCGCAAAACCATGCCGGGCGATCGCAATTCCGCCGCGCCCTTGAGGTGCGTCCATTCGCCTTTGATTTCCTTGTAAGTGGCGAGAACCAGCACCTCGCCGGGGTTCAGAGCGCGCTGAACGGAGAGCCGATTAAAAATCTCTTGCGAGACGTCGGGAAGCTCGGCCGGCGGCGTCTGTGCGGGTATATCGGAGAATAAAAGGGGAATAAAAAGGAATATCCGAATCGCAGGTTCGGAAAAGATCTTCGTAAGTCTAGAAAAGATATGACAAAACTGGGCAAATATGTTATTCGATAGAAGACCCGTGGAAGCGAGGCGGTGCGTTTTTTTGCCCAACGATGCGACGGTAGCATGAGGGCAAGAGCGGGCGCAAGCGTTCTGCCGGTCCGGAGAAGAGTTCAAAGCCGGGGGCCTGCGGCCATGCGGCGATCTTCGGGCGAGGCGCGTGGGCGGGGCCGCTCTACGGGAACCGCGAACGGTCGGAAACGTCATGAAATGTCCTCGATGCAGCACCAGTAACAGCGCTTATGAGACGCGATGCATTCGGTGCGGCTCCAGTTTCTCGGCAAGCGGAAATACCGGTACCGCATTCACGCATAACTTCGGCACCCAATCCGGCACAGTGAAGCCGTTCGTCATTGCGAGAGAGCCCCGGCTTTCACAAGTCGTGCCGAATGCCGTCACCTCCACTGCTCCAGCCATGGAGATGCAGCCCGGGTTGGTCTCCACCGAATCCACGGCGCGAAACCTCGATCCTCGCCTCGATACCCAGGCTGCGGAGAGCGGCCATCGAACCTCCGCGCCCGCGCGGCCGCTTCCGGAGCGGCCCCGGTTGGAAATGGTTCCGCCGGGGAATCAGCCAAGTTTGTTCTCCCCGGGCGACTTCGCGGGAAGGCCTGCCTCCTTGCGCCTGGAGCGTACCGACGCCACGCATGGCTACGTGGTCCCCGCGAAGCGCAAGCCCGCGCGCAAGCGGAAAAAGTCGGACATGCTTCCATTCGAGCAGGGGACCCTCGAGTTCCTCACGCCAATCGGCACTCCCGCCCGTCAGCTCGCCACCTCCGTGGAAGCGAGTGTGAAATGCGATCATCCGGTAGCTTCACGGACGCACCGGATTCTGGGCGCGGCGTGGGATGGCGTCTTGATCATCTTCTTGTCGGTGGCGTTGAGTGCCGTCTTCGCCGGTTGCCTGCGGCTCTGGCACGTGGATTTCCCCATGAGTGCCGCCAGTATCAAGTTGGCCTTGGGAGTCGTGCTCGGGGGCGTTGCGATTGCCTATTACACCCTGTTTGTAACCTGTGAATGGGAGACGCCCGGCTGGCGCGCCGTGGGTCTCCGCCTGGTGCGCCTCGATGGCCAGAACCCCACATGGCGCCAGCGCTGGCTGCGCTATGCGGCGGAATTCATCAGCCTTGCCGCCGCCGGAGCCGGGTACATGTGGATCCTCTTCGAAGAAGAGCGCCTAGGCTGGCATGATCAGATTTCCGGCACCTTCCCCACCCCCCGCATCCAATCCGAAAGCAATTTCCGCAAACGCTGAGACCACCTGGTTTCTGGATTTTCTGAAGAGCGCCTCTCCGGCGGGGCACGGCTTCGACGGCACGCGGGGGTCCTCCGGCTACGGCCGAAGGAAAATGACAGGGGCGCTCCGCCCATCTATAATGGTACGAGGCACTTTTGTTGTCCGCCTGTGGTGTGCCGTCATCTCGCCGGTTTCGGTTCGTGTTTGCCCCCAGGATGCCGCCGGGTTCCCGGATCCCTTCGTCACCGCTCACCTTCGAGGAGATGCGGATGCTCGCGGGATGGGGCGCGTTTTCCGGCGATATCGTTGCGGGGCGTTTTGGGTGAGAGCGGCGGCGGGCGAGACCCAGGAACTGCCGGTCGTTTAGATTATGTTTGAGAGTTTAAGCGAAAAGCTTCAACGCGTATTTAAGGACCTCCGCGGCCAGGGAAAGCTGACTTCCGAGAACATGGAAGCCGCCCTGAAGGAGATCCGTGTCGCGTTGCTCGAAGCCGACGTCAACTTCAAGGTTGTCAAGCAGTTCATCGGCAACGTGCGCGAGAAGGCGATGGGGCAGGACGTGCTCACCGCGCTTTCGCCCGCGCAGCAGGTGATCAAGATTGTCCGCGATGAACTCACGGAGATCCTAGGCTCCAAGCTTTCGAAGCTTCAATTTGCCGGCCAGCCACCCACAGTCGTGATGATTGTGGGCCTGCAGGGTTCCGGGAAGACTACATCCACCGCGAAGCTGGCGCGCTGGCTCCTCAAGAATTCGCACTCGCCGCAATTGGTTTCGGTGGACGTCTACCGCCCCGCCGCGCGGGAGCAGTTGAAGGTGCTCGCCAAGCAGGTGGGCGTGGGCATTTATGAGGGCGAGCCGGGCATGGATAAGCCCCTCGACCTCGCCACGCGGGCCCGCCGCGAGGCCATGGATCGGGGCAGGGATGTGCTGCTCGTCGATACTGCGGGCCGGCTGCATATCGACGATACGTTGATGAACGAACTGCAGCAGTTAAAGGCGCAGTTGAACCCCACCGAGATTCTGTTCGTTGCCGACGCCATGACCGGCCAGGATGCCGTGAAATCCGCCGCGGAATTCCATGAGCGCCTCGGCATCACGGGCGTCATTCTCACGAAGCTCGATGGCGATGCCCGGGGCGGCGCCGCGCTCTCGATCAAGCACGTCACGGGCCAGCCCCTCAAGTTTTTGGGTGTCGGCGAAAAGACCGAGGCGCTCGAAGAGTTTCATCCGGATCGCATGGCCCAACGCATCCTCGGCATGGGCGATGTGCTCTCTCTCATCGAAAAGGTGGAAGAGAGCATTGACCAGAAGCAGGCCATGGAAATGCAGGATAAGCTCCTGCACAACGAGTTCAGCCTGGAAGATTTTCGTGACCAGCTTATCCAGGTGCGCAAGCTCGGGCCGCTCGAGAACATCCTCAAAATGATCCCCGGCATGGGAGATCAATTGAAGGGCGTGAAAGTGGATGAGAAGGAACTGACGCGGATCGTGGCGATCATCAACTCGATGACGCCCAAGGAGCGGCGGAACCACATGCTGATCAACGGTTCGCGCCGCCGCCGGATCGCCCGCGGCAGCGGCAGTTCCGTGCAGGAAGTGAATCAGTTGCTGAAGCAATACGGGCAGGCCCGCAAGATGATGCGCAGTTTCAGCGGAATGATGGGCGGTCCGGGAGGGATGCCCGGCGGCAAGATGGCGCGGCGCGTGCAACAGTTGGCGAAGATGGGGGGCGGGAAGCTCCCCTTCTAGCAGAGAAGCGATGCTTCCGGAACCGGAGCGCCGCCAGTGAAGTTTTTGAGTTTGTCAGGAGCACAAGGAAGACTATGTTGACGATTCGATTGGCCCGATTTGGAATGAAGAAGAAGCCGACCTATCGCGTGGTTGTCATTGACGGCCGGAACCCCCGCGATGGCAAGGCGGTGGAAGTGGTTGGGAACTATAATCCTGTTGCTCAGCCGAACGAGCTGAACCTCAACCGGGAGAGGATCGACTATTGGGTGAGCAACGGCGCGCAGCCTTCCGACACCGTGAAGCGCCTCATCAAGAAGCACGCCGAAGAAGCGGTAGCCACCGCTTAGGTAGGGCGAGCCGCGTGTTGGGGTGGCGGCTGCGTGCGGCCGCCCGTGCCGGCGAATTTCGCGATAAGGGCTCTTCTCCGGTGCATTTCGCTTTGCGGGGTTTCGAATGCGACAGTTGATTGAAGACATCGCCAAGGCTCTGGTAGACCAGCCGGAAGGCGTGCAGGTGAACGAAGTCGAGGGGGATCAGGCAACCGTTCTTGAGTTGCGAGTGGATCCGTCGGACGTGGGGAAGGTGATCGGAAAGCAGGGGCGCACTGCCCGCTCCCTCCGCACCCTCCTGAACGCCGTAAGCATGAAACACCATCGGCGCTACACTCTGGAGATTCTGGAGTAGCCGGGTCGCGAAGGCGGATATCGGGATGGAGCAGCGGCAAGCGGACCCAGGCAGGCGCGAAGAGGATTGGATCACCATTGCCATCCTCGGAAAGCCTCGTGGCACGCGCGGCGAGATGTTCGCGCTCCCAACCACGAGCCACTTTGAGCGATTCGTGCCGGGCCGGGAGTTCATGCTATGGTTCGATTCCGGCAGCGGACGGGCTCCGCTCCGGAAGCGGTTGGAGCTGGCCTGGAACCACGACGCGAAGCTGATCGTGAAGCTTCACGGAGTGGATTCGATCGATGAGGCGGAGCCCTTGCGCGGCGCCGAACTCTGCCTCCGGGCGGAGGAGCGCGAGCCGCTGCCCGAGGGGGAGTTCTACTACGACGACCTGAAAGGGTTCGCCGTGGTGGATTCGAACACGAGCGAAAGGCTCGGGACGGTGGTGGGTTTCACCGAAGGCATTGGCCCGGGCGTGCTGGAAGTCGAAACGCCGCTCGAGAGCGCGAAGGGCGGAATCGAGGTCTGGCAGGTGCCGTTCGCCAAAGAGATTTGCGTGGAAGTGGACTTGGAATCGAAGGAGATCCGGGTGCGCTTGCCGGCGGGCCTTCGGGAGTTGAATCGACCCGAACCGCTCGTGAACTGAGATTGGTTGAAACGAGGGGAATCGGGGAAAGACCGGGGCTACGATGAAATTCCACGTCGTCACGATTTTTCCCGAGTTCTTCACCGGACCCTTCGATCACGGGGTGTTGAAGAAGGCGCTGGATGCGGGGAAAGTGGAAGTGCTCCTCCACGACCTGCGCACCTGGACGTCGGATCGGCACCGTACCGTGGATGACCGGCCATTTGGCGGTGGCGAGGGGATGCTGCTGAAGCCCGAACCGCTCTTCGACGCGGTGGAGGCGATCTGGCCGCAACGGAGAAACGGAGCGGCGAGGGAAGAGGATTCAGCGGGCCGGGAAGGTGCGTGCAAGAGAGTGGTGCTGCTCTCCGCGCAGGGCAGGCGCTTTGACCAGGCGATGGCCCGGCGCTTTGCCGCCTGCGAGGAATTGCTGCTGATCTGCGGCCGTTACGAGGGCGTGGATGAGCGGGTGGCCGAGTACTTGGCCGACGACGAGATATCGGTGGGCGACTTCGTCCTGAGCGGCGGCGAACTGGCCGCGGCGATGGTGGTGGACGTGGTGGCGAGGCTCATCCCGGGCGTGCTCGGGAATGAGGCGTCCTCGGTGCGGGAATCCTTTGGATCGAGTGCCGGGGAAATAGGAGTTTTGGATTGTCCGCAGTACACGCGGCCAGCCGAATTCCGGGGCTGGAAGGTCCCGGAAGTGTTGCTCAGCGGCAACCATGCGGAAATCCGCGGGTGGCGCGAGCACACCGCGCGAGAGAAAACGGCGCGCATGCGCCCGGATCTTCTCGAAAAAGTGGAGAGTCGCGGCGGGGCTTAGGCCTCCGGCGATTCCGGGGAAACGGGATGGGATGTTTGTCGCGGCAAACCTCTCCGGTCCAGAAGAATGAAAGGAGTGGGCATCGCCCGGGAAGACCTGCTGTCCTCCCGCGGGCGAGCCACGAAAGTACCCATGATTAACTCTACGATTCAGAAGTTCGAGGCGCGGTTCCTCAAGAGCGATCTGCCTTCCTTCCGGCCGGGTGACACGGTCAAGGTTCATGTGAAGATTCGCGAAGGCGAGAAGGAGCGGCTCCAGGTGTTCGAGGGCGCCGTGATCGCGCGCAACAACCGGGGGATTAGCGAAACGGTCACCGTGCGTAAGATCAGTTTTGGCCATGGCGTGGAGCGTATCTTCCCCTTGCATGCGCCGGTGGTGGACCACATCGAATTTGTCCGCACCGGAAAGGTGCGGCGCGCCAAGCTCTACTATCTGCGGCAACTGCGCGGCAAGGCCGCCCGGTTGAAGGAACGCGATTCCTCCTTCCAGCGCTAACCGCATCGGAAGTTCCGAAGCAATGAAGCCGTTGCTCGTCCGTCCACGCCGGCTGGGAATCGATCCCCGATGGGAGACCGGGCTCCGCGAGGAAGGGTTCTCCCGGATTGCCGGCGTGGACGAGGCGGGCCGTGGCTGCCTGTTTGGCCCCGTGGCAGCGGCTGCCGTGATTCTGGCCGATCCTCATGGCTTGCGCGGAGTGGACGACAGTAAGAAGCTAGGCGAAGCCGAGCGGGAGCGGCTCTACGATCTCATCACGCGGAGAGCCCTCGCATGGAGCGTGGCGATGGTGGAGGCTTCTACCATCGACCGGATCAATATCCTCGAGGCCTCCCGCCTCGCGATGCGCAACGCGGTTGAGAAGCTGCCGGTTCCCCCGGACATGCTGCTGGTGGATGCGCTGACGCTCTCGACGCCAATCCCCCAGAAGGGGATCATCCATGGCGACGCGGTTTGCCGGTCCATCGCCGCCGCTTCGATCCTAGCCAAAGTCCATCGGGATCGGACTATGCGAGAATGGGATCGGCTTTACCCTGGCTTCGCTTTGGCGAGCAACAAGGGCTACGGAACCCCGGAGCACTTGAAGGCTTTGCAATCGCTGGGGCCGACGGCGGAACATCGCTTCAGCTACCGGCCTGTAAGGGAATGCTGCCACGGCGCGCTGTGCATCGGCTGGCAGGATCCGCGGCAACGCCTGTTCGAATAGACTTTGATGACAGCCGAGAACTCACCGCCGGAAGCCCCGGTTTCCCACGTTACTTCGCCATCCCTCGTGCCACCGCGGGTGAAGCCGAAAATGACTTGGGGACGTCGTATCGAGAAGATCGTGCTTGCGCTCTTTTGCCTGGAAGTCGGCGGGTTCCTCCTGATCTTTCCCTGGGTCCCCCAATGGGGAGATAATTACTTTTTCACGGTCGCCGAGCAGATGCGCCCCTTTTTCATGAGCCCTTATTTCCGGGGCGCAGTGAGTGGCTTGGGAGCGCTGAACCTCTACCTGGCCATCGTCGAATCGGTGGACTTTCTAGGGTCGTTCCTGGATTCCTGAGCCGGCGAAAGAAGTTTTGATGCCGCTAGACGAGAACCTGCAAGACCCGAACGCGGAACGGAGCCTGGAAAGCCTCTCTCCGCCGCCGGGCGAGAGTTCCGCCGCATCCGCGGAACTGCAGGACGCTTCTCCATCCACGTCCACCCCAACGCCCGCCCCTGCGGCGAAACCGGAGCGCCCGGCGCCGGAGACGCGCAATGCTTTGTCGGAGTGGGCCATTACCATACTGCTGCTGCTCTTCGGCATCACCTTTCTGGTACAGGCCTACGTCATTCCCACGGGATCGATGGAAGATACCCTGCTGATCGGGGACCATCTTCTTGTCGACAAGCTTGCCTATGCCCCCGCGAGTGGAGTTGAGACTCTGCTCTTGCCATACCAGGAAGTGGAGCGCGGCGATATCGTGGTCTTTCGCTACCCGGAAGATGTCTCGCAGACCTTCGTGAAGCGCGTGATCGGAAAGCCGGGCGACCGGATTCGATTCGATGAACAGCAGCTCTATCTGAATGGGCACAAGGTGAAAGAGAGCTTCGTCTATCACAAGTCCGGCTATATCGACCCCTATCGCGATAACTTCCCTTCGCTGCCCAACGTAGCGCTGGCGGAGGCCGCGAATGCCATGCTCACGAACAACGTGAAGGATGGCGAACTGATCGTGCCCCCCGGCCACTACTTCGTCATGGGCGACAATCGCGACAACAGCTCGGATAGCCGCTATTGGGGCTTCGTGCCGCGCCGGAACATCATGGGGAAGCCGCTGGTGATCTATTGGAGCTACGACGCCCCCACGGAGCGCTGGACCAGCGGATCTCTGCTGAACCCCCGCTACTTTGGCGATCTCATTTCCGGCTTCATTCCCAAGACCCGCTGGGACCGCGCGTTTCGCCTCATTCGCGGCGAACACGTAGAATAGGGTGCTGGAGCGATCGCGCGCAATGACGCGCCGCCAGACCTTTGCATGAAACCTTCTATGTACGCAGTGATCCTGGCCGGCGGACGCGGAACCCGCTTCTGGCCGCGCAGCCGCAAAGCGCACCCGAAACAGGTGCTTTCCATCGTGGGAGAGCGGACGCTTCTGCAGCAGACTGCCGAACGTATCGCCAAGCTGATTCCACCGGACCACATTTACGTCGTTACGAGCGAGTCGCTGCGCGCTGAGGTGCTGCGGCAGATTCCGGACGTACCCGCGGAGCAAGTGCTCGCCGAGCCGCTTCCGCGCAACAGCGCGCCTGCAATCGCGCTGGGCACGCACCTGATCCGCCTGCGGGATGAGAAGGCCATCGTAGGCGTCTTCCCCGCCGATCATGTGGTTACCAAGCCCGCGAAGTTCCTCGCCACGGTGAAGCACGCCTTCCGGGCCGCGGAGCGGGATAACCTCGTCGTGGTTGGCATTCAGCCGCGCTGGGCGGAAACCGGCTACGGCTATCTGGAGTTCCCCAAAGACGTCGTGCCGGGCGAAGCGCCGGCTTACCCCATCCGGAGTTTCCGTGAGAAGCCGGATCGTCCCACGGCGGCGCGCTACCTGAAGGTGGGCCGCTACTTCTGGAACAGCGGCATGTTCTTCTGGAAGGCGTCTGCCTTCCTCGAAGCGTTCAACCGGTATCTCCCCAAGACCGCGCTTCAGATCGCCTCCATTGGGCCGTTGGGCTCAAGGGCTTTCGAGCGCGATCTCGCGGAATTCTTTCCTCTTTGCGAGAGCATTTCGGTCGACTACGCCGTGATGGAGAAGGCCGGGAACGTGGTGGGCATCGCGGCGGCCGACTTCGGCTGGAATGACGTGGGAAGCTGGCAAGCGGTCTACGAGCTGAGCAAGAAAGACGAGGACGCCAACGCGCTGCGTGGCGGCTCGGATTTGCTCGCGTTGGAGAGCAAGGGCAACTACGTGGACGCCGGCGGAAAACTGGTGGCGCTCGTGGGCGTGGACGATCTGGTGATCGTCGATACCGGAGACGCCCTGCTCGTCACACGGCGCGAAGAAGCCCACCGCGTGAACGACATGGTGAAGTTGATCGAGAAGAAGGGGCATTCCGGGCTGCTGTAGCGAGTGGATGCGGCCACTGGCAACGCGGCTGTCCGGCCGGCCGCGGCGCGCCGGATAACGGGACTCGTGAAGTTGGGCAAACGGCTGCGCCAGGCGGCCCCCCGGCGCAGCCATGGCTCGCTTACTGCCCGGCCGCCGGCGCGGCAGAGCCGGCGGAGAATACCAGCTTCGTGTTGGTGCCACCCAGCCGGATTTCGCGAATGTGATTCTTCCCGCCCGCCTCGTTGTAGCGGACGGAGGTCTTGGCGTAGGTCTCAGCGCCTTCTTCCAATCTTGTTGCGGGTTCCAAGGTCCGCTTTCCGTTCGTGATGGTCACTTTCTCGCCTTCGATTTCCAGCTTGTAATTGCCGGCTTTCAGTTCCTGTCCCGCTATGCTGGAGTTGCTATAGAGGGTAATCGTGTGTGTCTTCGCGCCGGCGATGCCCACAAATAGGAGGGTCATTGCGAGCGCGCCCAGAATTGATCGAATCATCCTGTGAATCTCCTTGCGGTTGGGAACCGCGTATTTTTGATTACGAGGGAAGCCGCAGATTGTTCCAGAGAATCTTTGCTTTTGTGCGTGAAGATCGGAAACGAAACGAATCACCGCGATGCCCCCGGTCGCGGAAGCCCCAGTGTCAGAGATAGCGCAGGATCGCGAAATTCAGGCTCAAATTCCCCCGGCCCGTTGCCTGCGCGGCATCGGGCGCGGAACACGCGGAGCGAAGCTCAGGACAGCGTGCCGCACTCAGAGATCGAGTTGTTCCCAGATGGAGATGAGGGCGTCAACCTGGAGTTCCCAACGGGAATCCGGGGCGGGCTGCTCTTCGCGATCCAACATGGAAAAGAGATACATTTTGGCCAGCGCATAGCTCTCGCGAGAAGCAATGGCGCTACCCATGCGCTCACGCGCTTCCGCCAGTGTGCGTTCCGGGATCGCGATCGTTACCTGGCGCTGCGTCCGCGTTCCCGGTTGCAACGTGAACAGATAGGCTTGTCCAGGGTGGGGCGCCACTTCGAGGCGGTGGCCTTCGTAGTAATAAGACCAGCTAAACCCCGTATCCGCCCGGTAGGTCTTGAGACGGCGAACCGGCGGGACCCCGCGAAGCGGTTCCGGCGCTGGCAGGCACTTCGCCCGGACCGCTGGAGTAAACATCTGGAGCAGCCGCTTGATCACGCTTCCACGCTACCAGAGGCCGCGCTTCCGAATCACCCACGCGGGCGGCTAGCCGATCGAGAAGGTCCTTCCCCGATGGAAGCCGCAAAGGATCTGGAAGAGGCGATGAGCGATCAACTCGTGCAAAGTGAACAACTCCTTGTTCGCCTTGAAAATTTCATCGGCATCGAGCGAACCCTTGAGCCCACCTCCCGCCTTCAATGCGGCAGCAGCCTCATTGATGATAGGGTCTTCCATCGCTTCTCCCGCCATCTCCCACAGCGAAATGAAGCGGTCGACGGCCGTGGGCAGACTCACCGCGAAGACGCCCCAGTTGGAAGTCGTCCGCGGAGGCTTGTAATCCAGGTTGAACGGTCCGTTGTAGCCGTGGCTGCGCAAGAGCACAAGCACGTTGAGCCAATCGAGCGGATTCACCAGGCCGATCGCCAGATCCACATCATGCTTTAGACGATAGCCGTCGTTGATGTCGAAGTGGAAGAGTTTCCCCTTGATGAGCGCGCGCGCCAGGGCCGCTCGCACAGAGGAACCCCACATCAACTCATGGAGATACTCCGGATTCAGACCCACCATTTCCGGATGGGTGAGGAGTCCGGAATCGATGAACGCCATCATTGCATCCGACGTGGGCAGCAGGATCTCGGCTTGCGGCTCGAAGGGCTTGGCTTCCAGACAATGCTTCAGCGTGCTGCGCTTGCGCCGCCTGGCCTCTTTGATATCCGCTTCGCAAGCCGCGTTCAGCCCTTCTGCATACCAGCGCAGCGTCTCCGTTTCTTCCACGGCGCCGGGCACCATGTAACCGAGGGATCCGGGCCAATACACCGCGTAGCCGGCGCCCAGTTCGTGACCGATCTTGACGGTGTTTACAAGCCGCCACTTCGCGTACTCGCGCACTTCCGGCGACTCGCTGGCCGGGCTTGTGGACCAAACTGCATGGTGGAAGGTCTCCGCCGTCACCATGGAGCATTCCACGTCATGCTTCTTGAGCGAGGCTTTTAGCTTTTCGACGATCTCCGCCTGTTTCTCCGTGCCCAGCGCCTTGGTGGGAATCACGTCCGTATCGTGGGTGGACCAGGTACGAATGCCCAGCTTGCCGTATTGCCCGATGACCTTCTCAAAGGAAACCGGCTTGCGGGTGGGCGCGTGAAAGAGCGCGTGACCTTCGTAGGCGGCCGCCCATTGAGGACCGGTGAGGAAGTACTTCCGCCGCTGTTCTGGTGTATACGCACCGCCGCACATGGCCGTGAGGCGGTTGACCAACGCTTGCTGCTTTTCCGGGGGAATAGGTGCGCTCATGAATCGATCTCCGAAGAGCCATCCTATTACGGAGCGCACCCGAAAGGCGAATTTACACGCCGGGAGATTTGCCTAACGCAAGCCCATCTGCTGCAACTGGACTTGCGCCTTGGCGGCGTATTCATTGTTCGGGAATCGCTTGATCAGGCTTCGAAACTCCGCCGCGCCTTTCGTGCGATCCCCCATCTTCACGAGGGTCATCCCCTTCATGTAAACGCCGAGCGCGGTCATATCGTTTTCCGGGAAGCGTTCGAGCAAGGCGTCGAACGCTTCGAGCGCCTTCTCGTAATCCTTGCGGATATAGTGGACCTCGCCAATCTGGTATTGCGCGTTTGGCGCTGAGGCGGACCCGGGGAATGTACGGACGTACTCTTCGAATTCCTGTACCGCCAAGTCGAAGTTCCCGCGCGATTTGTCGCGTTTCGCGTTTTCAAAAAGCGTACTGGCAGAAACTCCCGGTGCACCGCCTTGCGCGGGCGAGCCCAGTGCCGGTGATGTAGCCGTGTTGCTTGCAGCGCCGGCGCCCGGGGGTGGCGGGGGCATCGTGTTCACCGCCGCGGAGACGTCGGTAAGGGTACGTTCCATTGCGGTCATCCGCTGAGAAACATCGGCCATCGTTTGGCGGAGATACTTCATCTCGTTCGAAAGCTGGTCCACTTTGCTATTGAGATTCGCCAATGGAGTGCCCATGGAACCTTGCATCTCGCGGACCCGCTCCTTGAGAGTGGAATCCATCATGGTGACGGCCGTGTTCTGGCTGCTGGCGTTGTCCAGATTCTTCTGCGCGAGGACGGTGAGGTTCTCCAACTTCTCATCGAACGTCCGTTGGAGTACGCGCACCGAATCCTGCAGCAGCAGAATGTCGCGCTGGAGTTCGGCGATTTCCCTCTTCTGCGCGAACAGCGTGGAGGGTGAAATCAGCAGCAGGCAAACTAGGATGGTCTTCATCACGTGAGCACTCTCCGAGGAAATAAGAAAGCCGGCGCGGCTAGTCTATCAGACGACGTAGCCGGCCGGCCTTGTTACCTAAAAAGCATCCCCGCTTGGGCGGAATCGCTTAGTTGCCCGTAGCAAAATGCACGCGGCGGTTCATCTGGTAGCAGCTTTCGGTTGTCTCGCTGCAGGTCTGGATTTCCTTCCCGTAGCTCACCGGGCGGAGCTTGCCGGTATCGACGCCGAGGTTCGAAAGGAACTCCATCGCCGACCGCGCGCGCCGGTCTCCGAGACCCATGTTGTATTCCGCCGAACCGCGAGGATCGCAGTAGCCGCCCAGAATGAGAGAAGCGCTCGGGAAATCGCGGAAAATCGACTTCAGCGCATCGGCATCCTGGGTGAGGGCGCTCGAGGCGTCCGGACGGATTCCGAATTTGTCGTAATCGAAGTACGCATCCACCAACTGGTTCACACGCTCCTGCAAGGAAGCGGTGGGAGCCTTGGGCGGTTCCGGCGCCGGAGGTGGAGGAACGTTCACGTTCACCGTGACGGAGCGTGTGACGCTGCCACCCGCGTTACGCGCGGTGAGAACGTAGGTTGTGGTGTTGTTGGGGAACACCTGGCGCGTGCCCGAAGGCATGACGGTGCCGATCCCGTTGTTGATGCTCACTTCGTCTGCGCCTTCCACCACCCAACGCAGCGTGGAGGATTGGCCGCGATCCACGCTGGACGGCTCCGCGACAAAAGTAGCGATCGTCGGCGCAGCCGGCTTGGTCTCCGCAACCACCGGCGGTGGCAGCGGCGCGGGCGCGGGAATCTTTTTCTTACAGCCCGTTACGAACAGCAAAAGAGCTAGAGCCAGCAGGCTCAGTACAATGTATTTCTTCCTCATCTTTCGATCTCGCCTCCTGATGATTCTTAGGACAAGTGCGTCTGGGCTTC
>JADLCF010000230.1 GCA_020847315.1 Bryobacterales bacterium
GAGGATTCCACCTTGATCCGGGCGATTTCCTCCTGCATTTTCGATTGCATTTGCTGGGCCTGCTTCATCATCGATTGCATGTTGCCTGGCAATTTCATTCGGTGAGTCCTTTCGTTCAGCGAGTCCTGCGCCCGGCTTCCCCGGTTGTGGAAGTGGGACCGGCGGGGCGGCGTGCCCCACGCACTACGAGCGAAGGCTCCGCACCCTCGTTATTGTTCCATGAAACAGATCGCGGATGTACTCCACATCCGGGTCCGCTTTCACTTCGGCGGAAAGCGCCTCATCGTCCCCGGCGTTGCGCTTCGCTTGAGCGGGCGCACCTGCAACTTCCCCGAACTCGAGCCTGATCCGTTGCATCTCGATGCCCGCCCCCCGCAGTGCATCACGCAATTCCGCTTCATTCAGGGAGAGGCTGGCGTCGCGCGGCGCGAGCACACTGAGTTCCTGTCCGCCGGAAGGGAGTGCCCGCACGGAGACCCGCGCCCTCTCCAGCGAATCCGCCGTGAAGCGCTTGCCTGCCCCGATCAGGACATCAATCAGTTTCTCCTGGATCTCCGGTGCGCTTCCCATCTCCGAGGCCGCCGTTGCCGCCGCGGTTTCGGCGGGCGATGCCGCGGCAGAGTCATCCCTGGTCGGCTCCGAGTTTGGTGGCGTACGATCCCGCCCGCCTGGGTGTACTTCAAGCCGGTGCGCTGCGCTCAGGGGTTCGGGGCTGGGCTCCTGCCGTGGGGAGATTGCCTCTCGGGTCGCTTCGATCGGGCCGGGGATCGCCACTCGCGACACTTCGGCTGCGGCCGCGGGCGCCGCCGCCAAGTTAGAGCTAAGGCTGCGGAACACGGGAACTTCTCCGCGCGAGGAAGAACCGGAACCGGCGGCAGAAGCACCCGCCGCCGGTGGCGTGGATGCAGGCGCCGCTCCCCGCCCGCCACTTCCAACGGATGGCGCAACCCGTCCGCCCGCCGAAGGAGCGGGTGATCCGCCCTTCGGGCCATCCCCTCCACCCCTTCGCAATTCCGCAAGCGCCTGCTCCACCGTGCTCATCCGCCCGGCGTGGATCAGCCGCATGAGCCCCAGTTCCAGTTGAAAACGCGGTTGCAAGGAGTGCTGAAGCTGCCCAAACACCTCAAGCATGATATTCAAGTAACGTGTGAGATCTCTCTCGCTAAACCGTTCAGAAATGGATACTAATTGTGCGACCTCCGTTGGGGGCGCCGCAATCAGCCGGGGATTCTCTCCGGCAACCTTCGCCACCAGAAGGTTCCGAAAGAAACCCGCGACTTCCCGGCAGAAGTGCTGCAAATTCTGCCCGCTACGCTCCAACTCATCGACGAGTTCGAGCATCGCCTGACCGTTCTCACTCTCCAAGGCTCCCGTCACCTTCGTGAGCGTGTCGAGCGAATACGAGCCCATCAGGAAGCGCACCTGCTCGGCATTCAGCGTATTACCGCAACAGGCGATAGCCTGGTCAAGAGCGGAAAGGGAATCCCGCACGCTTCCCCCACCTGCGTGAGCCAGAACGGCGAGGGCATCCGCATCCGCTTCAATCCCCTCCTGATCGCAGATCCACCGCATCCGGGCGATCACTTCCTCCGCCTCCACACTGCGGAAACTGAAGTGCTGGCAGCGGGAGGAGATGGTGGCGGGCAGTTTATGCGATTCCGTCGTGCAGAGCATGAATACCACCCATTCGGGCGGCTCTTCCAGCGTCTTGAGCAGCGCGTTAAAAGCATCATTCGTGATTTGATGCGCTTCGTCGATGATGAACACTTTGTAGCGGTCGCGCGCGGGGCGGAAGCGGACGCTTTCCCGCAGTTCCCGCATTTCGTTGATGCCCCGATTGGACGCCGCGTCTATCTCAATTACATCCACGGAGTTACCGGCGGAAACTTCGATACAACTTGAACATCTTCCACACGGAGTCATGGTGGGGCCCTCCGCGCAATTCAGGCATCGCGCCATGATGCGCGCCACCGTTGTTTTCCCCGTGCCGCGCTGGCCGGAGAAGATGTAGCCGTGGGCGATCCGGCGCTGCTCAATGGCGTTGGAGAGGGTTCGTTTGATGTGCTCCTGGTTCACCAGGTCGGCAAAACTCTGCGGGCGATACTTGCGGGCGATTACCTGATACATGGTGCGCTACCATTATCCATCGGCGATACGCCGGAGAGCCAACCGTGGGCTGGCAAGAAGAAAGAAACTTCGGGGGGAGCGGTCGTGCCGCGGGAGAAGGACGGAGCAAAGTCAGGCTTCGGGTGATCCGCGGCACACGGACGGGTCCACTACCGTTGCTCCGGTCAGGGCCTGGCGGGGTTTGCGGATGCCCGTTGCACGAAGCCCGAAACCTGACACTTATCGAGTTTAGCATGCCGGTACCGGCGTCCCGACGATTCTAGCCCTTCGCCCCATCCGGTGGAAATCCCCGGTCTGTCATGAATTGGTTCCAGCTTTCGTAGCCGCGCGAAGGAATGCCGCGCCTCTCCAACTCCTCCACGAACCGGTATTGTCCGCTGTGGATGGCGCCGTGAAGGATGTACCGCCCCCCGTAGCGGCTCGAGACGATCACGACCTGCTCATGCTCCCCCTCTCGATCATGCCGATACCGGGGATTCCAGGAGAACCACAGCCGCCCTTCCCGCCGCAATTCCGCCCGCGTTGACTGCTCATAGTGAAGAATGGCGTTCTTGGGGATGCTGTAGGCATAGAGCCCCATGAGGAAGAGCTGATGAATGCCCCGGCTATCGAGTACGATGCTGCCGGGCAAAAAGGCGAGCGCGACCAACACGCCGGCGCAGCCAATCAAAATCTTCCAGAAATCCCGCTCGGGATCCCCGTAAAACGCGGTGCGCGCCACGAACCCGAAAATGCCAGCCACAAAGGCGTATTGGATGATGCGGGCGATCCAGGTCATCGGGAATGTCACCGCCGTGGGGTCATCATCGTTCGTGGTGAGCACGCCCACGGGAAGGCTCTCTTCGGAATGCATCCTCCCGGCGCCCGCGCCAAGCCCCTGCGATTCTACGAGTTTCCGGAAATCCGTCTCCATCTCGCCTTCACCTCCTGGAACACATTTCGGCGTTCCCGCGCGCGGAGGGGCCTGCCGCCTCGCTCCCACGTCCACGATACGCCGATTTTTCCGGATTCTTGCCGATTTCTGGTACTCGTCCGGGCAAGCGTGGCGGACTTTCGCCATTTAGCCTCGTCTGCCGAGACCGCGAAAAGGCATCGCCTCACCCGTGTTATCCTGTCAGATGGAGGTTTGGAATCCTCCACGGAACATCATGAAAGCTGGAATTCACCCTAAATACGAAACTGTCAAGGTGGTTTGCGCCTGCGGATCTACCTTTTCTACCCGCTCCACTGGCGGGGATCGCAACGGTGTGCTGCACGCCGACATCTGCTCTTCCTGCCACCCCTTCTTCACCGGACGGCAAAAGCTAGTGGATACGGAGGGCCGCGTGGATCGCTTCCAACGCAAGATGGCCAAATCCAAGGCGATTCAGGAGCAGATCAAGAAAGCCAAGAATTAGGCGCGGATGCGGGGCTGGATTCCCGCCTCAATCTGAAATGGAAAAGACCCGCTTCACTTAGCGGGTCTTTTCATTCTCCTTCTTCTGGCGAGCTTGGTCGTGCTTTTCGCGTTCCCGGCGCCGCTCTTCGCGCCATGCGTCGTAGCGGCTGCGCTGCTCGTCTGTCATCACCGCGCGCATGCGTTCACGCGTCTGGTTCTGGATTTCGCGGAGTTCCGCTTCGAATGCGCCGCGCTTCGCATCAGAAGCACTCTTGGCTTCATCGAGGATCGAGGTGATTTGCGCAAGCTGCTCTTCGCTGACACCCACCCGTTCCCGCAACTTTGCGCGATATTCCTGGCGAATCTGTTCCCGCGAAGGCGGCTTGCGATCCTCACGCGGGGCATCCTCCGGAGCGGCAAAATAACGGTACCCGGCCGCTCCAACGGCGGAGCCGCTCACGAAGACGATCAACAGCCAAAGTAGAACGGTGTTACGCCGCATCGCCAGTTACTTGGAACCCTCCGAATCGAGGATAGAGGAAAATATTTCCGGTTGGGCCGGGGCCGGCGAGTGATCAATGTAGAGTGTGAGATACTCCGGCTCCACCGTCGGCGCCTTCGAGGCGGGCAGCATGCCAAAAAGAATCGTGGCGGCCAGCGCGCTGGTGGTTACCAATTTCGCCACCATTCCGAACAGGCGGGAGCTCCGCCGGGCCTCAATGGCCTCCCACATATTCGCGCTGAAATTCGCGCTCGCCTCCGGGATCGCCGCGGATCTGCCGTAGGCGCGGCAGAGTTGGCCAAAGCGTTGTTCTGCTTGCTCGGATTTCCAATTGCTTGCCATCGTATTCACCTTGCTGCACTGTTGCCGGGCGAGCCGGCATCCCGATTCATCCACTCACTCCCGTCTTCCGCTCTCATCGGCTCCGGCGGTTGACACATTGCCAACGATTGGCCTCACAACCTATCACAAATTCGTTCCAACCTCTACAACCTGCGCCGGCGGCGCGCCCCACAACAAGGCGCCTTCAAGCCGGCGCGCTCAAGGCATTCTATCCGCCTTACGTTCCCGCGGCTCCTCCGCGAATGTCCAACCCTTCTCCGCCGGCCTTTTCAAATGCTTTCAGCACGCGCTGCCTCGCTCGAAATAAGCGAACCTTGAGGGCATTCTCATTGACATCGTAGATCTCCTGCAACTCGCGGAGGGAACGCCCTTCCACTTCCTTCAATGTCAGCAGGATGCGGTCTTCGTCCGACACTTGACTGAAGAGCCATTCCATCAAATCGCGGATCGCTTTTCTCCGCCGCTCTTCGTGGTATTGGTCCGTGCCCGCGTCCGCATCCGCCAGCAGCATCATCTCTTCACTAAAATCCGCCACCGGATAATCCGCCCGCCGTTTTCCGCGGCGCAGATAATCGTAGCTGGCATTGATCGTCAGCCGGTACAGCCATGGCTCAAAAACTTCCGGCGCGCGCAACTGCTTCAGTGAGAAATAAAGCCGTACAAAAACCTCCTGCGCCACATCCTCCACATCTTGCGGCCGGTTGATAATCCGAGCGATCGTGCCAAAGATCCTTTTCCGGTACGCTTGCAGGATCGCATTGAAGGCCGCATCGTCTCCCTGCTGCGCCTTCTCGAGCGTCTCGCGCTCGACTAGCATTCCACACTCCCGGACAATGGAAATGGCGCTAACAGCCGATACTTGGTTACCCGCAGCGGCGCGGACGAACCGGCCGCGCGCAGGCCAAGTACGCGCGCCCGCAGCGAGTTCCGACCAAAATTGCCGCTAAAAACCATCATTTCAAGGAGTTAAAGGAGCCTCAAACCCTCATGTTAGACTAAAAACGCCAAGCGTTGCCGTTTCCATTTCCGTAGTCTAGTTATCTCATGGATTTTCTCACAGGCTTGAACCCGGAACAGCGGGATGCCGTTGCACATGATCAAGGACCTCTGCTGATTCTTGCCGGAGCGGGTAGCGGAAAGACCCGCGTCATCACCCACCGGATTGCTCATCTCATTTCCGCGCGGGGCGTTTCCCCCTATTCAATCCTCGCGGTCACCTTCACGAACAAGGCGGCAAGGGAGATGAAAGAGCGGGTTGAGCGGATCCTCAACGAAGCTTATCCCCAAGGCTTGCGCGGCCTTTCGGTGAGCACCTTCCACTCCTTCTGCTCCCGGCTTCTTCGCGTCGAGGGCGAATCCCTTGCCAACGTGCGGCCGGGCTTCACCAGGGAATTCTCGATCTACGACGAGGATAATCAGCTCTCGCTGATGAAGAGTGTCCTGCGCAACCTGAATCTCGACGAAAAGGCCATGCCCCCGCGCAGCCTTCTCTCCGCCATCTCCACGGCGAAGAACAAGGCGCAGATGCCCGAGGATTGGTACAAGGCAGCCCGCGACCAGCGGGGCGAGCGCATGGCCAAGATCTACGCGGATTACCAGGATCGCCTTCGGCAGGCCAACGCCCTCGATTTTGACGACCTCCTTCTCGAATCCGCGCGCCTGCTGAGCCATGACCGGGTGCTGCGGCAGCGGTTGAGCGAACGCTACCGCTACCTGATGATCGACGAATACCAGGACACCAATCACACCCAGTATGAGTTGATGCAACTGCTCGCCTCGAGCCACGACAACGTCGCGGTGGTGGGCGACGAGGATCAATCCATTTACTCGTGGCGAGGCGCGGACATCCGCAATATCCTCGATTTCGAGCGGGATTATCCGAATGCCCGGGTAATCCGTCTGGAACAGAACTACCGCTCCACGCGAAACATCCTGGAATCCGCCAGCCGCGTGGTGGCCAACAACGTGGAGCGGAAGGGTAAATGGCTTTGGACCGACGCGCAGGAAGGCGCCAAAGTGGGCGTCTTTCAGGCGCAGGATTCGGATCACGAAGCCATGTTCGTGGCCGACACTATTGAGCGCGAGATTCTGCGAGACCCCAAGACGCGCGTGGCCGTGCTCTATCGCACCAATGCGCAATCCCGGCCGATTGAAGAAGCGCTCCGGCGGCGGGGCCGCAAATACATCGTCATCGGCGGCTTCAGCTTCTACCAACGGGCGGAAATCCGGGACGTGCTCGCCTACCTTCGGCTCATCCGCAGCCCCGAAGATTCGATGAGCCTCATCCGCATCCTGAACACACCCGCGCGGGGCATCGGGAAGAGCACGGCGGAACAAATCGAGCAGTATTCGACGAAAGCGCGACTGGGCTACCTGCCCGGCCTCGCGAAAATGCTCGACGAAAAATTGCTGCCCATGCGCGCGCACGCCGCCGTTTCCGGTTTCTACAAATTGATGCAGGGCTTCCGCGAGTTCTCCGGCCTCGATCACCCGGCGAAGCAAACCGGCGCCGAGGAGGCACCTCTCGAATTCCGGGCGCAGCCTTCGATCACGCAATTGCTCGATCGCGTGCTGGAGGAAACCGGCTACGCGCGGATGCTCGAAGCGGAGGGGACGCTCGAGGCCGAAGGGCGAATCGAGAATTTGCAGGAACTCCGCGGCGCTGCGCTCGAAGCCGACGCGCGAGGGGAAACGCTGGGCGAGTTTCTCGACAATGCTTCCCTCGTGGCGGCGTCGGACGATCTCGACGAGGATATCCAGGTCTCCCTGCTCACCGTGCATAACGCCAAGGGCCTGGAGTTCCCGGTGGTCATCATGGCCGGGATGGAAGAGAAACTCTTCCCGCACAGCCGCTCGATTGACTCAATGGCGATGATGGAAGAGGAGCGCCGCTTGTGCTACGTCGGGATGACCCGCGCGGAGCGGAGACTCTATCTCACCCACGCGCGCTTTCGCCGCCGCTTCGGCGGTGGCCTGCAAGAACCCTGCATTCGCAGCCGGTTCCTGGGGGAGCTTCCCGCCGAACTCGTGGAAAAGCTGGACCACGAGGACGAGTCGCAAATCGACCTTTGGGCGGATCGCGGCCTCGTGCGGGAGGCAGTGAAGCACACCGCGTATTCGGGGAAGAGCCACAACTCGATCGAGAACATCCGGGATTTTTTTGGCGGCAGGGCCCCCAAGCCGGGCGTGAGTTTCGGCGGCCAGGCCCACCCGCCCGACGACGTGCCGAGCATTCCCCTCGAGACGTCTGTTGCGCCCAATGAGCGAATGGGAACCCCCGGCGCCCGTCCCGCCGGCGCAAAGCCGCTGAACAATTCCCCGAAAGGCGGCATTTCCGGTTATCCTGGTAGAAGCGCGTCGAAACCATCGCAGGGCCAAGTTGCTTCGCAGGGCCAGCTTTTCGGAGCGGCTGCGCCGCCGGTGGCCTCGAAAGCGGGTCCTCCGGCTGCCCGCCCCGCCGGCAAGACGGAGGTTCGCCCCGCTGCCAGGCCGGCAGCTTCCCCAGCCGCTACCGCCGGGGAACGGGACGTCCGCTTCCGCGCAGGCACATCCGTCACCCATCCCCGATACGGCCGGGGGACGATCGTGCGCCGGGAAGGCGAGGGCGAGAACGCCAAGATTACTATCAGTTTCCCAGGGCACGGCCTCAAGAAACTCGTTGAAAAATTCGCAGGATTGAAGGTCGCAAAATGAA
>JADLCF010000231.1 GCA_020847315.1 Bryobacterales bacterium
CCCAGCCGATGTCCTTCATGTGCTTGGAACCGTCGAGCTTTGAGGGCGCTTCCGGTTGCAGCGCCGAGGCGTCCCCCGCCTGCAAGGTCTCATACACGTCTTCGATGAACCATTCCCTCCACTTCGTTTGGTTCCGTTCACCCATCGCGGCGATGCCGTCCGCATACCACTTCAGCACCGGGTCCCCATTCGCCTCCGCCAGGGTATCCGCCAATACTCCGGCGGATTCATTCGGGCGATGATACGCGCTGTCGCCGAACCCGCCGCTCGGCGCATAAGGAGGAATGAAGTAGAGCCCGAAATAGCCGGTATTTTGGAAAAACGGCTTCTTGAAAAGATCGGTCCCGGTAGCCTGCCGCAGGGCAACGGCGAAGTTTGCGTGGCTATAGATGTAGAAAGACCAGTAGCTCAGCCCTTGAGACCAGCCCCCATCGTCACCCCCAAAGCTCGGGTACGAGGTGAGTTCGGCGCGCAGCACATAATCGAGCCACTGCTCGGCCTCTGGAATGTCGCCGAGAAACGCGAGGCCGGCAGTCCCCAGAAACGCGATGGCACGCCCCGAATGATTGCCGAACGGATGCGAAAGGAAATCCTCCTTTTCGAGCACGCGCAGCACCTGGTTACCTCGCTCGGTCATGGATGCAAGAACCTTCCGCCGCTCTTCGGGCGTGAGCGTATCGCCGATCCAATCCCAGGCCAGGGACATCCGCTCGAGCATCGGCATCGAAGCTTCGTCGTTCCCAATGCCGCCGGCATGCAAGGGGAGCCCGTGGCTGGTAATGCCTTTGGGATCCCACGAGGCCAGATTCAACAGCCAGTCGCGCGCCGCCTCCCGATACTTCTCGTCGCCGGTAACCCGGTACGCCAGAGCCAACCGCGCCACATGCGCGCTACCCTCCTTGCCGGGCGTGAACGTGCGCATCCAATCTTCATCGCTATCGCCGAGGATGGGCGGTTCGGGGTAGAGTTTCTCCTTGAGCGCGGAATCGGCCGCCTCTCGCAGACGAACCCACGACGGCAGCTCCCCTTGCGCTGCGGCCCGCAGCCGCTCCAGCCTTCCCCCGCCAAGGTAGAGCCGCGGGCGCACTCCGGAGAGTTTAGCCTTCAACGCATGAATATCCGGCATCAGCAGTTCGAGCGCGGAGCCCGGCAGCGTGAAGCGCCGCGTCTTTGAGGCGCCCACCGCCTTGCCCTGCTCGTCGAGGTAGACCACTTGCCATTCATACTCGCCCGGCGACAGCTTCTGGAAGGGCGGGTTCACAGTGGAGGTCAGCGCCCCCGTGGCGAGGCCGTCCGTCGCGCCTTCGCTCTTACGAACTTCGAGGCGATAACTCTTGGCTTTCTCGTTGGGGGTCCAGTAGAAACCCGGCGGGTTCACGTTCACCGTCTGCGCGTCCGCCGGATACGCGGCGAGATCCTTGGCGAGCGGAGCGCGCTCCATCACGGCGAGTGAGTCTGTCCATGGGATAGGCGCCTTGCCGCAGCTCAGCGTAATCAACCCCATCAACACGAGGAAGCACGAGGAAAACCGGTACATTCTTGTTATTCTAATCCCGGGCCGGCGGCTGGCCGCGCATTCGCAACCTGCAACGAGTGTTTGCCGCCGCGCGAGGCTACTCGTAGCGGAGTGCTTCCACGGGGTCGAGACCGGCGGCTTTCACGGCGGGCCAGACGCCAAAGAAGAGGCCGATCGCTACCGAGGCTCCAAATCCGGCAAGCAGCGCCCATGCCGGGGTGGGGCCTTTCAGGCTGGGCACGAGGGCTCCAATGATAAAGACCACAGTGAGCGAGAACGCAATGCCGACGACGCCGCCCAAGCCCGTAAGCGTCATCGCCTCCATCAGGAACTGCGATACCACATCCCCGCGCCGCGCGCCGATGGCTTTGCGTATCCCGATCTCGCGCGTTCGCTCGGTGACGCTCACCAGCATGATGTTCATCACGCCGATGCCGCCCACCAGCAGGCCGAGACCGGAGAGGGCAAGGGAAACCATCCAGATGATTCCGGTGATCTTGTCGAACTGCTCAATGATGGAATCGGGCGTGGAAAGGTTGAAGTCGTTCTTGTCCTCTGGCTTCAACTTGCGCAGCCGCCGCATCATCCATTCGATCTCGTCGAAGGCCTGGTTTCGCAAGCCTGGGTAGGCGCGGGCGATGATCATGATGCGGTCGTCGTTGCCGGGATAACGCAGCCTCGCGGTACGGAACGGAATCAGCACCTGCTTGTCGGCGCCGTTTTCTCCGAAAAAGCCGCCCTTGGCTTTCTCGAAGACACCAATAATCCGGTACTCCGCGCCGCCGAAGATAGCGGCTTTGCCCACGGCGTCTCCGCCTGGAAACAGCACATCGGCCAGCACTGCGCCGATCACCGCAACCTTCTCTCCCCGGCGGGCTTCCGCCTCCGTGTACAGCCGGCCATCGTGCAATTTCCTCGCGCTGCTCATCAAAATACTGGCTTCAGATCCGACTATGCTGAAATCGTCGGTTTCGATGCCCGGTACTTTCGCGATCAAAGGACGGCCGCCCTGTACCGGCGGAATAAAGAGGTTCATCCCCATGGTTTCCACCGTGGAGGCGGTGGCAATGCGAAGCGGCTCCACATAATCGACGCGGAGCGGGCGGCGCAGGCGCTCTTCGCGATTCGCGCCTCCCCGGCTGGGGTCGCCGCTGGTTCGGAAAATGAAGATGTTGTCCGGTCCAAGTTCCGTGAAGAAATCGACCACGCCCTGCCGCAATCCGGCCAGCAGCGACGCAACAGAAACCACCGTCGTGATGCCGATCACGATTCCAAGCATGGTGAGCCCGGAACGAAAGCGATGGCTCCAGACGGCATCCATTGCCATGCGGAAATTTTCAAGCGCCGATGCGTTCTTGAGTTCCATTATTCCGCCCTCAGCGCTTCCACCGGGTCCAGTTTCGCCGCCCTCACCGCCGGGTACAGGCCGGAGACAATGCCCACCACGCTTGAGACGCCCAGGGAGAGCAGCACGTAGAACGCGGTGATGGACATGGTGAGTTCAAACGCCTTGCCAATGATCAGCGTCAGCGCCACTCCCACCAGAATCCCCATCGCTCCGCCCACTGCGGCCAGCAGGCTCGATTCCAGCAGGAATTGGAGGCGGATGTCGCCCTGGCGCGCGCCAAGCGCCTTGCGAATACCGATCTCCTTCGTGCGCTCCGTCACGCTCACCAGCATGATGTTCATGATGACGATGCCGCCCACCAGCAGCGAGATCGCCGTGACGGGGACGATCACCGCGGAGATGAGGCTCATAATGCTTTCGATGAACCCGCGAATGGCATCGGGAGTGAGCGTATCGAACTTATCCAGTTCGTTCGGCTTCTGCTTGTAGCGAACCCGCAACGCCACCCTGGTAACGTCGAGCGCTTCATCGAGCGTGAGGCCGCTGCCCGGCCGCGGCTTCCCGAAGATCGCCATATTCCGCTCGGTTCCCCAGATGCGCGTCAGCGTGCGGTAAGGAATGTAAACCCCATTGTCCTGCGAACGTCCGAATGCCGAGCCGAGCTTCTCCTGCACCCCGATCACCGTGAACTCGCGGCCGCGAATCGTCACCGTCTTACCAAGGGAATTGGTCCCGGGAAAGAGACGATCCGCGATGTCGTATCCAATGATAGCCACCTGCTGGCGGGCGGAGTCTTCCTGTTCCGAAAAGAAGCGGCCCTGCGCCACATTCACCTCCCGGATCTCCGGCAGGTTGGCGAAGGCGCCCACAATGGCGCACTCTTCGTACGTTTCCGAGCCTCGCTTCACGTCGGCGATCCGATTCGCGTAGGGCGAGTATAGAATCCGGTCTCCCGTCACTTCCTCCAGATACGCGAGATCCGCTGCATCGATGCGCCGATGGTCCCTCAGTTTGTCGAAGTATTCTTTCCGGCTGCTGGCGTTCGTCACCTGCGACACCAGGAACGTTTCGCCACCAAACGCCTTGGCCGTGCTTTCTTCCGCATAGGAACCCAGGCCATCGATCGCGGCCCCCACTAGAATCACGGAGCCCACTCCAATGATTACGCCCAGAAGGGTAAGGAAGCTGCGCAGCTTGTGCGCGCGAATGGAATCGACGGCCAGCCCTAGCGAGGTCGCGAACTTGTACCAGAAGAGGGAGAGCCCATCGCGGTGCTGCGGGTTCCAGGTGTCGGGAGGTTGCGGCATGCGGGGGCTACCTACTCAGGTTAACGGGAATCCGGTTTTCCGGCAAATGGCGTACCAGAGACTGGCATTTCCGGCATCTCGCGGTTTGGTTGCCTCTCCCGCGCAAGACGATTCCATCGCCGGCGAATTCCCGTTGAATAAGAATACGGATGCAACCCCGAAAATGTTCGCGGATCGCGCGCGAATCTTCGGAATCCGGGAATCCGGGGGAAGGGCTACCAGTTCGCGTGGGTGCCGTCGGGCAGATGCATGGCGATATCGCGCCAGTCCGTGCCCTGCGCCGCGGCCCGCTCCACTTCCGCCCAATCGACCTCAACCCCCAGCCCCGCCTTCTCCGGGACGGCGATATGGGAGGAATCGTCCATGTCGAACGCGGGCCAGTCGGATTCGGCCACATAGCGAAGCCAGGGATCCACGTCCCCGCTCGCGCCGTGATCGTTGTAGTGAATGCCCTTGGACCATTCCATGATCCAGCCGGCCGGGGATTGCGCCACCACGTGCAGAGAGGCCGCGAAGGCGATCGCCGACAATGGGCAATGCGGCGCCACCGCAATGCCGTTCGCGGAGGCGAGCGCGGCGATGTCGGCAGTGGGCTGGATGCCGCCCACATGCACCAGATCCGGCTGAAGGATGTGCACGCCCTTGGCGGCTACTACGTCGGAGAATTCGGCTACCGTGCTCATTCGCTCACCGGTGGCGATGGGCACATGGGTGATCGCGGCAATCTCGGGAAGCCAGCGGTTGAAGTCCGGCCGGACGGGCTCTTCATAGAAGAGCGGTTCGACGATTTCCAGTTCACGCGCCAACCTCCGCGCATTCGGAACGTTGCAGCGGCCATGAAAATCGAAGGCGATATCGACTTCCGGGCCCACCGCCGCCCGCACCGCCATCGCGCGCTCCACCGCCAACCGGACGCCGCCGTAGCTGTCAATGGCGGCCATGGGCGGGCAGGCATTCAGCTTGAGGGCAAGCGCGCCCAGTTCCACAACTCGCGCGGCTTCTTCCGCGGACGCCTGTGCGTCGTTGTTGTTGCCGCCGGCCCAGCGGTAAACCTTCACTTTGTCACGAATTTTTCCGCCCAGCATGCGATGGATCGGCTGGCCGGTCGCCTTGCCGTTGATGTCCCAAAGCGCGGTTTCCAGCCCGGCAAGCGCGGAGGCGAAATGAGGGCCCGCATGGTAGAAATGGTGGTTAAAGATTCCGCGCGAGAGCCTCAGAAAATCGCGCGCATCCTTGCCCAGAAAGTATTCGGAAAACTGGTGTACCAGTGCTTCCGTCGCTTCCAACTGCCCTTCGAGCGTGAACTCTCCGTAGCCTGTAATGCCCTGGTCCGTGAGGATCCTGAGCAGCCCCCAGCGCGGTGGCACCTTGTGCGTTTCAATCCGTTCGATACGAATGGGAAAACCGGGGCGGAGGGGGGTGGATGCTTCTTCCATTGTGGCTCACGGTATTGTATACGGTTGGCAACCCGCGAGCCAGCGTAGAAACCCGATTAGAGAATCAACATGCAATCCCCGTACGAAAAAAAACGGTATTCGTGGGCGACCGCGTGATTGTAGGCCTTCAGCGTCAGTTCCGTTCCGGCAAAGGCGCATGCCAGCATCAAGAGGCTGCTCTTCGGAAGGTGGAAGTTCGTGAGGAGCGCATCCACCGCCTGGAAGCGATAGCCGGGATACAGAAACAGGCTGGTCTCGCCCGAGCCTGGATGCACGCGTCCCTCGCGGCAAACGCTCTCCAGCGTCCGGGCGCTCGTGGTTCCCACGGCAATGCGGCGCGTGGCCGCGTTGATGATGCCGGCCGCTTCCGCGCTCACCTCGTAGCGCTCGGCATGCAGCCGGTTCTTCTCTACGACGTCTTCATGCAAGGGCTGAAACGTGCCGAGCCCCACGTGGAGCGTCACCACCGCGATCGAAGCCCCCGCGTCGCGGCACGCGGCCAGCACCTCCGGCGTGAAATGGAGGCCGGCGGTGGGCGCCGCCACGGAACCGCGATGGTCCGCGAACACGGTCTGGTAGCGATCCCGGTCTTCCGGGAAATCCGTTCGACGAATGTACGGCGGCAGCGGCACGTGCCCGTGACGTTCGATGAGGGAATACAGGTCCCCTTCCACCTGGAAGCGGAGCGTGCGCTCCCCGAACTCGCCGCGAGAGGTGATCTCCGCGCTAAAACCTTCGGCGAAGGTGATGCGTTCGCCCACCGGCAGCTTGCGGCCCGGCCGCGCCAGGGCGTTCCAAACCAGCGGATCGTCCGCGCTCTGGCGGGTCAGGAAGACTTCCACTTCACCGGAGAGATGCTCCGCGCGATGCCGGTTGTTCGCCCCCACCGGTAGTGCATGCACGCCCTCGCGATGACCGAACAGGCGGCTTGGGAACACGCGAGTGTCGTTGAGGATCAGGCAGTCGCCAGGACCGAGAAACTCCGGGAGACTCCGAAATTGAGAATCCCGCCACTCGCCCAGCCGCCGGTCGAGCACCAGCATCCGCGAGGCGGCGCGGTCTTGCAGCGGCTGTTGCGCAATGCGTTCCGCCGGAAGGAAATAATCAAAATCACTGACGTGCATACGTAGATAACGATGACCGCCGCGAGACGCTAGCCCTTCGCTTGGGAATTGACTCCCGGTTCGCGGCTGGCCTCCTCGGGCGGCGTGGATGTTGCTTTCGAAGCGTGGGAATGGGACGGAAACAATCGCCGGGGACGAAGGCTGACGAAGGCATGGTGGCATTCGTAACAACGATAAGCATCCCCCCCCATCGTGAAGACCACCGAATGACCCAGGGACGGACGAAGGAAGGCGCGGTTCCAAACTTGCAGATGTTGGGAGTAACACCGGGGACAATGCGCGACAATACAATGAGAGGCAGGCCATGCACGCTCGCGGCGGCGTCTCCCGCAGCGGACGCACTTGTAGAGCACGTTGCCAAGCGCGTTCCGGATGTCATCAAGGATGCCGGCGGAGGTAATCAGCCATTTCTCTCCGCCACAGCGCTCGCACTCCATAGTTCTCTCTAATTTATCGCAACAGATGTTAAATCCAATCACGCAAATACAGGTCCCGCGGACGAATCTCCGCCCCGCCTCAATCCCGCTATGACGCTCGACGCGCGCATTCTGGGCATAGAGACTTCCTGTGACGAAACGGCCGCTGCCGTCGTGGATTCGCGCGGCGCCGCGCATGCTTCCGTTATCTCCTCGCAGCTCGATATCCACAGCTTGTACGGGGGCGTGGTGCCGGAACTGGCTTCGCGGGAGCACCTCCGGAATATCGTGCCCGTCGTGCGCCAGGCGCTCCAGGAAGCGGACTGCGCGTACCGGGATCTGGCAGCGGTGGCCGTTACGGCCGGGCCGGGTTTGGCCGGGGCGCTACTCGTGGGCATCACCTACGCGAAAGGCATCTCGTTCGCCGCCGGAATTCCCTTGATCGGGGTGAACCACCTCGAAGGGCACATCCACGCCGTCCTGCTCGATGCCTCGCGAGAACCGCAAGAGATCGAGTTTCCGGCTCTGGCGCTCATCGTGAGCGGCGGCCATACCCATCTCTATCTTGCCGAGCGAGGCGAGGACGGCTTACGCTACCACCTGCTCGCCCGCACCAGGGACGATGCCATCGGGGAAGCCTACGACAAAGTGGCGGTCACGCTAGGCTTCGGCTATCCGGGCGGGCCGGTGATCGACAAGCTTGCCGCTTATGGCGCACCCGCGAAGGAACCGTTCACGATTCCGTCCATGAAAGGGAACCCGCTCGATTTCAGTTTCAGCGGCTATAAGACCGCCGCCATCCGCTGGCGCGAAGCCCGCTCGCTCGATGGCGAAATACAGGCCCGCCGCGAACTGCGGGAGCGCTGCGGCGCGCCCACGCTCGAACAATGGCTCGAAGTGACGCCGCAGGAAACGCTTGACCTGTTGGCCAGCTTCCAGCGGACGGCCGTCGATAATATCGAAGCAAATTGCCGCGCCGCGCTCGCGCAAACCGGCGCCCGCTCCCTGATCGTCTCGGGCGGCGTATCCTGCAATTCCGCGCTGCGCGCCCGCTTCCGCGACCCTCGTTTCCCGGTTCCCGCATGGTTCCCGGAGCCGCATCTCTCCACCGATAACGCGGTCATGATCGCGGCCGCCGCGTTTCCGCGCCTCGCTCGCAAAGAGTTTTCCGGCTATTCTCTCAACCCGCAACCGGGGATGCGGCTGGAGGCGGAGTAGCCTGGCATCCGCGCGCGTCGGAGTGCTTGGCGGTGTCACGCTAGAATCGTATTTTTAGCCGAGTGCATCCCAACAATCAGAAGTTGAGCTATTTTCATGCCACAAACACATCATTCCGCGCCAAACCCCACACAGAAGATTCCCGGTATCGCCCATATCATCGCGGTGGGTTCCGGCAAGGGAGGCGTGGGGAAGACCACCGTGGCCGCCAACCTCGCCCTCGGGCTGGTGGCTCTGGGGCACCGCGTCGGCTTAATGGATGCCGACGTCTATGGCCCGAATATCCCCTTGATGATGGGCATCAATGACCGGCCGCACACCGTCGCGGAGCGCATTCAGCCCATTGAGCAATACAATCTCAAGCTGATGTCGATGGGCTTTATCAGCCCCGGAGACAAGCCGCTCGTCTGGCGCGGCCCCATGCTCCACGGGGTGATTCAGCAGTTCTTGCGCCAAGTGGAATGGGGTGAGCTCGACTACCTCGTCATTGATCTGCCCCCCGGCACCGGCGACGTGCAGTTGACCCTCATGCAGACCGCTCCCATCTCCGGGGCGGTCATCGTCACGACACCCTCGGATTTGTCGCTCGAAGATGCCCGCAAGGCCGTGAACATGTTCCGCCAGGTGAACGTGCCCCTGCTCGGCCTCGTGGAAAACATGAGCTACCTCGTAGTGCCGGGCACGGACCAGCGCATCGACGTCTTCGGCACGGGCGGCGGTAAACGGACCGCGGCCGCCATGAGCGTGCCCTATCTAGGCGAGGTTCCTCTCGACCCTGAAATCCGCAAAGGCGGCGATAGCGGCCGGCCCGTAGGCATTTACGGCGACGGCGATCCCAGGGCGATCCCGTTCATGCAAATCGCCCGCATCGCGGTCGAGCGCATGGAGCAAATGGGCGAACCGAAGAGCCCCAGCTTCAGCGTAGGCGAATAGCTGCGACGGACCGCAATCAAAGCTTCTTCACGGTGACGCTCAATCCGCCGCCGCCTGAATAAATCACCGTGTCGAGAGCTGGATCTCCGCGCACCAAGGAGAGGTATTCCGGCACCATGCCCGTATTGTGCGCCACAATCAGGCCGCCAGGCCGCACCGCGGGAAGCAGTGTTTTCAGGTAGTGGACGTAAGCTTCCTTGTCTGCGTCAAGGAATAGCACATCCACCGGACCTTTCACCTTCTTCACCGTCTCATGGGCATCGCCCACGACAACCGTAGCCAGCGAAGAAACCCCCGCTTTGGCGAAATTGGCGCGAGCCGTGGCGGCGCGCCCCTCATTCAGTTCGTGCGTCGTGAGGTGGCCACCGGTCCGGCTGAGAGCCAGCGCGAAGAATAGGCCGGAATAGCCGGTGGAGGTCCCCACTTCCACCACCCGCTTCGCAAGGCAGCTCTCCGTGAGGATGCGCAGCATCTTTCCGTCGGAGACCGGCACGCTCAAGTAGGTGCCCCCTCCCGAGTGCATCGCTTCAAGCACCGCGACGATGCGCCGTTCCACTTCGTCTTTCGGCAAGGGAAATTGCTCGTTTTCCTCATCGGCGGAAGCGCCGCGCCGGCCCCTCTGCCCATACGCCGGCAGCGCCGCGGCGAGGCCGCCGAACAAAGCGCGCCGTAGGAACGGCTGCTGGAGATTCGAAAACATAGACATGAAAACCCTCCCCATGGGAAAGACGGCGCTGCGGCGTCGAAGGTTATACGGCCATCGGTGCGCCGCGGAGAGTGGCGGCAAGGCGGGCGGTGCTAGAACTCCATGATGGCGCGCGCAATCCAGAAATAGATCACCAGCCCGGTCACGTCGGAAACCGAGGTAATCAGGGGGCTTGAGGCCACTGCCGGATCCAGCTTGAAGCGCATCAGAACAAAAGGCAGCACCGCTCCCATCAGATTGGCCCAAATCACGATTGCGGCCATCGAAAGCGCCACCACCAGGGCTAGATGCCAATCTCCCCGCCAGAAGCCCAGCAGCGCCGTGCAAAGCCCCATGGAGGCGCCCAGCACGCATCCCACGAATAACTCCTTGCCGATGGCCCGCAGCCAGTCCGTGAGGTCCAGATCGTCCGTCGAGAGCGCCCGCACCACGAGGGTGGCTGCTTGCGAACCGGTATTGCCGCCCGTCCCCAGGAGCAGCGGCATGAAGAACGTGAGGGCGATCGCCGCCTCGAGTAGTCCGGCATAGGCGGCGATCACAGTGGACGAAAGCAGATTCACGCCAATCAGGGCGAGCAGCCATGGAAAGCGCTTGCTGAACAGTTCGGCAAGCGATGCCTCCCGGTAGCTCGATTTCAAGGGGCTCACCGCAACGCTTTTCTGGAAGTCCTCCGTGGCCTCCTCTTCGGCGACGTCGAAGACGTCATCCGCCGTCACGACCCCCAGCAGCACGTTGCGCGCATCCACCACGGGAATCGAAAACACGTCGTAGCGGGTAATCATCCGCACCGCCTCTTCGCGGTCCGCGAGCGGAGAAAGCGTCACGCCTTCGCGCGTCAGCAATTCTTCGATATGCGCGTCGGGCTGCGCCAGCACGATCGTTTCGAGCGGCAAGGCGTCCACGAACTGCCAGCGATCCTCCATTACGTAAATGGTGGCGATGGTCTCCGCCTTTTGCCCCTTCACCCGGATGTGGTTCAGCGCGTCAGCGACGCTCCAATGGCTGCGCACCGCCACGTAATCGGGCGTCATCAGCCGGCCCACGCTCTCTTCCGGATAGCCTAGAAGCTGGCGCGTCTTCCACAGGTCCTCGGGAGGGAGCAGGTTGAGCAGTTTCTGCACCGCTTCGCCCGGCAGATCCTCCAGAAAGTGGGTACGGTCGTCAGGCGCCAGGTTCGTCACCAGGCGTCGGGTCTCTTCCACCGTGAGGTCTTCGAGCAGGCGGTTCTGCAATTCGGCATCGAGAAAGGCGAAGACCTCGGATGCGGCGGCATGAGGGAGCAGACGGAACAGAATGGCGCGCTTCGCGGTGGGCAGTTCGAACAGGAGATCCGCGATCTCGGGCTCCGGCCAACCGCTGATCAGTTGGCGGAGTTCATACCATTTCTCTTCCTGAACGAGGGTATCGGCATGTTCGATTGCCGCTGTGTTCCGCATGACGAACCCTCCTTTCAGGAAATGGAAAGTTCGCCGGGGATGGCTTGCACCCGGAATGGATGCGCTCGGTTACGGCCCGGAGCCCGGCTTGCGAACGCGCCCGCTCGCTCCGCCGGCACGGCACTTCATCGCAATTCCCTCACTATCCTCGCATACTTCAGCGCGTTCGCCCAAAGTGAGGGCAGCCTAGCTTAGGAGAGTCTCCGCTTCCCGGTGGACGTCATTGAGGATCTGCATTTGTTCCGTGCTGAGCGTCTTGGTTTTCTTCCGGCAAACCGGCTCAATCGGGACGCCGTCCATGCGAGCCAGAATCTTCGCCGTCAACGGATACGCCATGCCCAGACGCTTCTCGTTCCGGGTGAGGAACTCCTGCGCTTTCTCGGCCTTGCCCGCTTCGAGAGCATGGTGCGTTGCGTAAGCGACAATGTTCGGGTATGCGTTGCCCGCGATTCCGCAGAAGCCGTCCGCATGCCGCCGGATGGCATCCACCAGGATCGGCACATGCGCGTTGAAGAGCCGGAAGGGGCTGCCCTCAATCGCCGCGCACTTCGCGGCGATCGCCTCGACGTCGCACGAAGTGTCCTTGAGGAAGACGAAACGACCGGTCTGCGCCGCCCAGCGCATCATCTCCGGCGTCAGTAACCGCTTGTACGGGCTCGGCACTTCGTATGCGCCGAAAGGCACGTCTCCCGTGGCCGCCAGAATCGCCTCCACGCGGTCGCGCCAAAGGGAATCCGGCTCCGCCTTATCCGCCATTTGATTGGTCATGAAGACCGCGGCATGCGCGCCCGTATCCATCAACCGCTTCACGTACGGAACAATCGTCTTCGGTTCCCGCCCCGGAAGTCCCGCCGAGACCACAGGCGCCTTCCCCGCCCGCTTCACGACACGAGCGGTCACCTTCAGCCGCTCCTCTTCGCTCAGTGTCCATACTTCGCTCGAAGCGCAGCAGGGGAACATGCCGTCGGCGCCGTTCTCCAGATACCAGTCCGTCAGAGCGTCGAGCGCATGCCAGTCCACGGACCGATCCTGCTTGAACGGCGTGAGCATCGCCGGCCACATCCCCTTCGGCACCATGATCTTGTCCTTCGACGTAAGTTTCGGCGCAGCCTTCGCCAGCAGCGGAGCGGCGGCCATTCCCAGCACGATTCGGCGGCTGATTTGCATGGGTACAGTTTATCGAATGCGATGGGCGGGGCCAAGCCATAGCGTCGTCGTCATTGCGCCGCCGCCGGATGCCGCTTCAGGAGATCGAGCGCGGCAGGAGCGAGGCAAAATGCGGGGAGAGGCGGCGGTACGTTTCTTCGAGCGATTCGGGAATCACCCGCGTCTCGCCGATGGTCGTCATGAAGTTGGCGTCGCCCGGCCAGCGCGGCACCAGGTGCAGGTGAATATGCTGCGCCACGCCGGCGCCCGCGCACTCGCCCAGATTCCAACCGATGTTCAATCCCCCGGGCCGATAAACTTCGCGCAGAATCCCTTCGGCCGTTCTCGCGAGAAGCATCATCTCGCCGGCCGCGCTTTCCGATAGGCCCGTCAGCGTCTGCTCGTGGGCATTCGCCACCACCATCAAATGAGCGGTGGAATAGGGGAAGCGGTTCAACACCAGGTAATTTTCGCGCGCGCGGCCCAGCACGAAATTCTCCGCGTCACGCTCCGGTTCCGCGGCCAGACGGCAAAAGATGCAATCGTCCTCGAGTCGCTTCGCCGTGACGTATTGGTATCTCCATGGGCTCCAAAGTACGTCCATGAGAATCCGGTTCGCCCTAGAAGCGGAAGGAGGAGGGTGGAGTGGCGGAACCAGCGCCCTGCCCCGCATCGGCCGCAGGGCCGCCTTCCTCGTTGACCAGATCTTTCAATTCCTTGCTTGGCTTGAAATAAGGAATACGCTTCGCGGGAACATCCACCCGCGTCCCGGTCTTCGGGTTGCGCCCCACCCGGGGCTGACGCTGCCGGGTTCGAAAGCTGCCGAATCCACGGATCTCGATCTTCTCCCCCTGATGCAGAGACCGCACCACACTGTCGAAAATCGTTTCGACAATGGTCTCGGAATCCTTCCGCGTCATCTCTACAACTCTGGCAACTTCGTCTATAAGATCCGCTTTGGTCATGAAACCGTCTCCAGCCGAAATCCCGTCCGTGAGATCACGCCGGGCTCAATACTCACCATATTATCATGAGTTTAGACGCAAACTCGCACCGCGGACGCGGATTCCCGGGAAGCCCGCCGCTACGACGTCTTATTTCGGATCGCTTCCCCGATCGTAGATGTCGCTCCATCCGCCGGTGCTTCGCTCTGCGCCTCGCGAACCTGCTCTTCGGGTTCGATCGCGACGATGCTCAATCCGATCCGCCGCTCGTCCTGCTGAAGCTTAATGATCTTGAAGGGGCGCGTCATTCCGACCGCGATCACCGGAGAGCCGTCGGGAAGCGTGTAGTGCGAAGGAACACCCGACGTATGGCATAGCCCCTCCACGTTGGGGAGCAGTTCCACAAAATACCCGAAGTTCGCCTCGCGGACCACCGTGCCCTCGACGATGTCGCTGAGCTTGTGATTCGCGAAGAACGTCTCCCAGGCATCCGGCTGCAATTGCTTCACACCCAGGGAGAGGCGGCGGTCGTGCGAGTCGATATTCAGGATCACCGCCTGCAGAACCTGCCCCTTCTTCACGATCTCCGAAGGATGCTTCACCCGCTTCGTCCAAGAGAGATCGGAGATATGCACCAGCCCGTCGATGCCTTCCTCGATCTCGAGAAACGCACCGAAATCAGAGAGCTTTCGCACGCGCCCCTCAACCACGGAGCCGACGCTATAGCGCGCATCGATCGTCGTCCACGGGTCCGGCTCCAATTGCTTGATGCCCAGCGAGATCCGCCTCTGGTTCGAATCGACGGCCAGCACCACCGCTTCGATCTGGTCCCCGACCTTCATCACCTTGGATGGGTGCTTCATCCTGCGGGACCACGTCATCTCCGAGATATGCACCAGGCCTTCGACGCCCGGCTCCATCTCGATAAATGCCCCATAATCGGTGACGCTCACCACCGTGCCGAAAACCCGGTACTGGAGCGGGTAGCGCTCGGGAACCGTTTCCCACGGGTCCGGCGCAAGCTGCTTGAGGCCCAGCGAAACGCGCTCGTGCGATTTGTCGAACTTGAGAATCTTGACGCTGATTTCCTGGCCTTGCTTCAGCACATCGGAGGGCTTCCCAACCCGTCCGTACGAGATATCGCTGACGTGCAGCAGCCCGTCGATTCCGCCCAGATCGACGAACGCCCCATATTCGGTGAGGCTCTTCACGATGCCCGCAACCACGGCGCCCTCGGAGAGATCCGCCAGCGTATGTTCTTTGCGCGAAACCACTTCCTGCTCAACGATGGCCCGCCGCGACACCACCACATTCGACCGGCGGCGGTTCATCTTCAGGATCTTGACCGGAATATCCTGGCCGACGAATTGATCGAGATTCTGCACCG
>JADLCF010000232.1 GCA_020847315.1 Bryobacterales bacterium
TCGACGACGTGTGCGAAGAGCGGTTTACCGAGCTTGATCCCGACGACCGGCCGAGCTTCTATTCGATCCGGCAGAACCTCGAAGAGTTCAATCAAACGATCCGCATCTTCCTGAACCGCAAGCGCGAATTGGAGCCGGACCCGGTGGAGGAACCGGAGCCGGTCGAGGAGGAGGAAGAAGAAGAGCTCCCTGAAGCCGCTCCTGAGGCGGAAGCGGAAGCCGCGTCCGCGGCGGAAGCCCCCGCCGAGGACGCGGAGAAACCCGCGAAGAAGAAGGCCGCCGGGGCGTTGACGCCCGACCCCACCGACGAGGCGGACGCATTCCGGCGCGTGGTGAATGCGGCACGCTATTTGCGCACGTCGAACCCCGCGGACCCGGCGCCGTTCCTCGTTCTGCGGGCGCTGCGTTGGGGGGAGTTGCGCAGAAACGGCAACGGACGCATGGATGTCCGGCAGTTCGATCCCCCGCAAACCGAAGTTCGCCAGCAACTCAAAGCGGCCTCGCTCGATGGAGACTGGATGGCCGTGCTTGAGGCCGCGGAGCGAGCCGCGGGAGAACCGTGCGGCCGCGCCTGGATCGATCTGCAACGCTATGCGATCACGGCGCTGCAGAACCTCGGCTACAGCGCGCCGGCGGAGGCGCTGGTCTCCTTGCTGCGCGGCGTGGTCACGGACTTCCCGGACCTTCTCTCGCAAACGATGATGGACGACACGCCTACCGCCAACGCGGAAACGCAGGCGTGGTTGAACGTCCTGTTTCCGCCTCCTCCGCCTCCGCCGGAGCCCGCTCCCGCGCCGGAACCGGAGCGGGAACCCGAGCCCGCCTACCGTCCCCCTCCGATGCTGGATACGGGGGAAGACACGCCGCCGGGCGAACCCGATCTCTTCGAACAGGCTAAGGAAATGTCCGCTCGCGGGAACGTTTCCGGCGCCATCTCGCTGCTATCCGCCACCATCGCTACGGAGCGCTCCGGGCGCGGGCGATTCCTGCGCCGCGTGCAATTGGCGCAAATCTGCCTCGGCGTGGGCCGCCCGGCGATGGCGCGCAACATTCTGGATGAAGTGGTGAAAGAGGTGGATAGCCGTAAGCTCGAAGAGTGGGAAAGCTCGGAGACACTGGCTCAACCGCTGGCCCTTTACTATCAGGCGCTCGGAGATTCCGAGGAAGACCAGCAGCGGAAGCGGGAACTGTACGCCAAGATTTGCCGCCTCGATCCCTCGCAAGCACTGGCGTTCGCGCCGATGGATTAAGTACGCGAAGGGCGCGAGGCCGTGAGGTAGAAGACGGATTTCGGGTGGTGTGTAGAATTGTGATGTCGAATGGTTGTCCGAACCGCGGCGCGGGGAGCGCGCGCCCCGGCATCGGCCGTCCATCCTCCGGGAAGTGGGATTGATGTCGCGATACCGTCCTGAAGAAGTAGTAACGCAGCCGCTGCTTGATCGTCTTTTCGATCTCAACCCGGACGAAAAGGTGGATGCGCCGGTAACGCGCCTCGAATCCGTGCGCCGCTTGAAGGCGGCCCTCAAGCGCGACATGGAGTGGCTGCTCAATACCCGCCACTGCCCGGTAATGGACGAAATGGTGGACGACGCCGGGGAGCTGAAGCGGAGCTTGCTGAACTATGGTTTGCCCGATATCAGTTCGATGAGCGTGCAATCGGGCAAGGATCACACGCGCATCCTCCGGCAGATGGAGGAAGCGGTAGAGGTGTTTGAACCGCGGCTGCGCAATGTGCGCATCACGCTGAGCCCGGTGACGAAAGGCTCCCGGACCCTCCGCTTCGGCATGGAAGGAATGTTGATGATCGACCCGGCTCCGGAGCAGGTGCGGTTCGATACGCTGCTCGAACTCACGAGTGGCGATATCGAAGTGAGGGGCGAAGGCGGTGCGTGACGAACTCCTGCTCTACTATGAGCGCGAGCTCTCCTACATGCGCCAGATGGGCGCGGAGTTCGCCGAGAAATACCCGAAGATCGCCTCGCGATTGATGCTCGAAGCGGATCGCTGCGAAGATCCGCACGTGGAGCGGCTTCTCGAAGGGTTTGCGTTTCTCGCGGCGCGCATTCACCTGAAAGTCGACGACGAGTTCCCCGAGGTCACGCAGGGCCTGCTGAATACCCTGTACCCGCATTACATCCGGCCCATCCCGTGCATGACAGTGGTGGAGATGTTCGTGGATCCGGAGCAGGGCAAGCAATCGGCGGGGATGACCGTTCCGCGGGACACCCTTCTGTACTCCCGGCGCGTCAACAACATGGCGTGCAAGTTCCAAACCTGCTACGACACCACGCTCTGGCCGGTGAGCTTGAAATCCGCCGAGTGGAAGACCCCGGACCGCCTCTCGCCCGTGATTAAGAATCCGGATTGCGCCGCGGTGTTCAGCCTGCAATTTCAGCTTCTGCCCGATGTGCAAATGGCCCAGCTTAAAATGGATTCGCTGCGGTTCTATTTGCAGGGCGAAAGCAACCTGGTTCACTCGCTCTACGAACTGCTTTGCAACAATTGCTTCGAAATCCTGCTGCGGAACCCAAAGAACCGGGCCGGACGCCCCATCGCGCTACCGCCTTCCGCGCTGCGGCAGGTGGGTTTTGAGCAGAACGAGGGGCTGCTGCCGTTCACGCGGAGATCCTTCCTCGGCTACAGGCTCCTCCAGGAGTACTTCAGCTTTCCCGAGAAGTTCTTTTTTCTGGAGATCGGCGGCCTCAAGGAGATGCGCGAGGCGGGCTTCGAGGAAAGCTTCGAAGTGGTCTTCCAGATCGGGAAGTTCGATCAGCCGGAGCGCCAGCAAGCGCTCGAAGTGGGCGTCGGCGCAAAGACGGTGCGGCTGAATTGCGTGCCTGTGGTGAATCTCTTCAAGCAGACCGCGGAGCCGATTCTCGTTTCCCACCAGCGCCACGAGTATCCCGTGGTGGCCGACATGCGAAGGCAGGCCGCCATGGAAGTGTTTGCGATCGAGGATGTCGTGAGCACCCGGCCGAACAGCACCGAAGTCGTGCAGTTCGAGCCGTTTTACTCGTACCGCCACGCCACGCTCCGGGATGCCACGAAGACCTTCTGGCTCGCCACGCGGCGGGATTCGGCGCGGGTGAACGATACCGGCACCGACGTGTTTCTATCGTTGATCGATCTCTCCGGCCAGCCCCTCATCCCGAACGTCGATACACTCACCGTGCGCTGCCTCTGCACAAATCGGGATCTGCCCTCCCGGCTTGCGTTCGGGCTCGAATCGGGAGATTTCGAGATGGAAGGCTTCTCCACGATCAAGAAAATCGTCGCCTTGCGGAAGCCTACCGCTTCCGTGCCGCCTCCCGTCGGCCGAGGACTGCTTTGGCGCCTGATTTCCCACCTCTCCCTGAACTACCTTTCCCTCGTCTCCGATGGAAAAGAGGCATTACAGGAGATCCTCAAGCTGTACAATTTTTCTAACTCCACGTACCTGGAGAAGCAGATTCTGGGAATCGAGGCCGTGCGCAGCGAGCCGCATTTCGCGCGCATCCTCAGCGAGACCGGCATTAGTTTCGTTCGCGGCGTGCGCGTTCATCTCGATTTCGACGAAGAACAGTTCGTGGGTGGCGGCGTTTTTCTGTTCGCGAGCGTGCTGGAGCGCTTTCTGGGCCTCTATGCGGCCATGAACAGCTTCTCCCAGTTGGTGGTCTCTACCAAGCAGAGAAGGGAGGTGATGCGCGAATGGCCGCCAAGAGCCGGCGACGAGATTTTGCTCTAGCAACGGTCAAGGAAGAGCCGCTGCGGAGGATGTTCGAGCGGGAACCGTACTCGTTCGGATTCTTCCA
>JADLCF010000233.1 GCA_020847315.1 Bryobacterales bacterium
AGGCTGCGTTCCGGACTTTGCGACTGCTGACGCAGCGAGGCGATCAGGAAGATCACCATGCAGATGATGACCATCCAGATAATTGCGGTTTTCAGACTAGACATTCAATCTCCGATACAAACACGGCATCCCCGCCGTTTCACCCATACACTTCTATGACGCCGCGAGCCTTGAACTGGATTCCCATTCATCCGTTTTCCTTGCGAACAAACGCCTCCGGCGGCGAATGACTGCATTCGGGATCCTCCAGCCAGCCCACCCGTAAACCTTTGCCTGCCACGCCGTCCGCATCTGCGAGACCATGCAACGCGGACGCGCCCAGGTAACGACACCAGGCGATTTCGCCGTCTGCTTCGAGAACGGCCGCTTCCACTCTCCGCCATCTTGGCGCCGAAGCCCGCTGGAACAACTCCTTGAGCTTTCGGGTTGAACTGGAAGCAAACGGGTGAAATACGTCGCCGGGGCGCCACCTTCGCAGATGCAAGACACACCCTGGGCTTAGCGGACGCAGAACGCCCCAGCCCCCAGTATAACCGGATTCCTGCCTGGCGAATCGCCCTGCTTTCTCCTCTTCCTCGCCCAACCCCGCCAGTTCGAAAATGCCCCTCACGCCCGGCAACGAGTAGCGCCCCGGGCCTGTAATTGCAATTGCTTCCGCCCCGGTTTGCCGCGCTCCTTCGCGCTCCGCCAGCGTCATTCGGAATGCTCCCCCGCTTCGCTCCGTCAGTACCCGATGGGTTGCGAACCGGCCGTAGCCCGCCGGCCCGGCCGCCAACTCCGCCATCCGTTCCAGTTGGCGGAACTCCGGCGTGCTGCCCGCAATGGCTGCCGCCAAGCCTCTCAGCATCCGCCGCAGGAGAGCCGGATGCATCGCGCGCAGGATGTCCACGGGAGCCTCGTAGCCGTACTCGCTCAACGCAAAAACCCGGCTCGCTTCCTTATCGGCAATCTGCGCGAGAAAGTCGGATTCCTGCGCGAGAATCTCCGCCGTTTGCGCCAGCGCCCGGTCCAGTTGGGGGTTCCAGGCTGCGCGAAGGGCCGGCATCCACTGGTTGCGCAAACGGTTCCGTGCGAAGCGGGGATCCGCGTTTGAGGCATCCTCCCGCCAGCGCACTCCCGTTTCCTGTAGAAAACATAGAACTTCCTCGCGGTCGGCCGAAAGCAGAGGCCGCAGAATACCCCTTCCGGAGACGGGCGCGATGCCGCTCAACCCACGCGGACCCGCTCCTCGCAGCAGGCGGAAAAGGACCGTTTCCGCCTGGTCTCGCCGCGTGTGCCCGGTAGCGATCCGGTCCACGGCGCGCTCCGCCATCAACCGCGCGAAGCAGGCGATGCGCTGGTCCCTTGCCCAGAGTTCCACTCCCGTTGACGGCGCGGCCCCGGGAGCGATCCGGTGCACGTAAACGTCCATTCCCAACCGGTCCGCTTCCCCCCGCACGAACGCTTCGTCGGCATCGGATTCCGCCCCGCGAAGCCCATGGTTCACATGAACAACGGTCAGGTCAACCGCCAGTTCCTCCCGCAGCGCCATCAGGACGTGCAGCAGGGCCATCGAATCCGCACCGCCGGAGACTGCTACACCCAGCCGCCGCGCGCCATCGAGCATCGCGTGCTGCTTCAGGTATCCGCGTGCTTTCAATACCAGCGCGTGTGGCAACGGCTGTTCCCTCTCTCCGGCTTCCATCCCGGTGTCATCGGGCAGCCTGGGCCCGCGTGTCTGCTATCCTCAAACGCGAGACGCGCCGGTGGCGCGCCCCCTCCGCTTCCACTCCGGTGGAATCGGCGAATCCATCCTCTAAATGGAGATCTTATGCAATTCCCAGCCGATGCGCTGGCCCGCGCGGCCCAGGTAAAGTTACTGCTGATGGACGTCGATGGCGTCCTCACGGACGGCAAGCTCTACAATTTCCCCGGCCCCGATGGAAACATGGTGGAGACGAAAGCTTTTTCCGCCCAGGATGGCATCGGCCTGCGCTGGCTCGCCTGGCACGGCTTTCGCACCGGGGTCATAAGCGGCCGCGTTTCCCCCGCCACCGTGGAGCGGGCCACGCAGGTCGAGATGGCTTATGTCTACCAGGGGCACGTCGAAAAAGTCCCGATTCTTGAAGAAATCCTTGCGAAAGAAAGCATCGCCGCCTCACAGGTGTGCTACGTGGGCGACGACCTTACCGACGCCATCCTCATGAACCGGGTCGGTTTGGGTGTCGCCGTCGCGAATGCCCGCGAGGAAGTGAAGCGCGCCGCGCACTACGTGACGCACGGCGTGGGTGGCGAATCGGCGGTGCGCGAGGTCTGCGAACTTCTGCTCCAGGCGCAGGGCCACTGGGAAAAGATCCTCGACAAGTACGAGATCCCACGCTAGGGGGAATCGCGACGGGAAGGTGAGGGCCGGTTCACGGCGCACTCACCCTCCCAATGGCGAACTACTCATCCGGGTACTGCGTGGGGATCGTCGAGGGGTGGCTCAACCGGGAGCTGTCTCCCCGTGTCGCAAAGATGAAGATCACCAGTGCGAACGCGCCAAACGCGAACAGCGTGTCACCGGGAACGCGCAGCCACCGGAAGGTCTGCATAATCGGCGTGGTCATGAACTCCGCCGAGCGCGCATACCAGTAACCGTGATTCACGGATGCCTGTGTTTGCAGCAGACCCACTGGTAGAAGGCTGAAGATGCACATCGTGAACAGGCCGATGTTCAGCCCCCAGAACGACATTTTCAGCAGCCCCTCCCGCCAGTGGCTGTTCGGGTCCATCGCCCGCAGGCACACCAGCATCAATCCGATGCCCAGCATGCCGTAGACGCCGAACAGCGCGGCGTGCCCGTGCAGCGGAGTCGTGTTGAGCCCCTGCATGAAGTAGAGCGCGATCGGCGGATTGATCATGAAGCCGAACAGCCCCGCGCCGATCATGTTCCAGAACGCCACGGAGACGAAGAAGTAGATCGGCCACTTGTAGCGTTGGCCCCAGACGGTGAGCTTGCCTCGCCGCAGATCATCGAGCGCCGAATGCGCCACCAGCGTCAGCGGCACCACTTCGAGCGCGCTGAACACACTTCCCCAAACCAGAGCCACGCTGGGCGTTCCGGAGAAATAAAGATGGTGGCAGGTGCCCAGAATGCCGCCCGCCAGAAAGATCGTGGCCGAAAGCAGCGCCGCTTTCGCCGCGAACGCCGGTCGCACCAAGCCCACCCTTGCGAAGAAGAAGGCGATCACCGTGGTGGCGAAGACCTCAAAGAACCCTTCCACCCAGAGATGCACCACCCACCAGCGCCAATACTCGACGATCGAGAGGTGCGAATGCTGCCCCCAAGTCAGACCTGCTCCATAGAACAGCCCGATCGCCCCGGCGGAAATCAGGAATAGCCACATCAAATGCCGTTGATCTCCGGAACCCTTCAGCGCCGGTCTAATGGCGCGGATCACCAGCACGAGCCACAGCAGTAATCCCACGAAAAGCAAAATCTGCCAGCCGCGCCCCAGATCGACGTACTCGTACCCCTGATGCCCCCACATGAACGAAACGTCGTCCGAGAGCCGGTTCATGACGCTCATCCACTGGCCGGCCATGGAACCCACCACAACCAGAAGCAACGCGCCGAAGAGGACGTTCACGCCCAGGCGCTGATACTTCGGCTCATGCCCGCTGACCAGAGGGCCGATAAACAGGCCCGCCGCCAGCCACGCCGTCGCGATCCAGAAAATCCCCAGTTGCACGTGCCAGGTGCGGGAAACGCTATACGGCACGTAGTCTGCGAGGTCGATTCCGTAAAACCCGTCGCCTTCCACGCCATAGTGAGCCGTGATTACCCCCACCGTGATCTGCACCAGAATCAGGAGCGAGACCACCCAGAAATACTTGAGAGTCGCCTTCTGCGACGGCGTGGCCGTCCAGGTCCCCAGCGGGTCGGATTTGGGCAGCGGCCCGTGATCGTCCTCCGGCTTTTGCGCGGCATACCACCAGGCCAGAGCGCTAATACCGGCCAGCAGCATGATGATGCTCACTCCCGTCCATACCACGCTGTCGCCCGTTGGCGTGTTCCCTACCAGTGGTTCGTAAGGCCAGTTGCTCGTGTAGCTGACCGTATCGTTCGGGCGCTGCGCCACGCCGGACCACGATGTCCAAAAAATGAAAGCCGCGAATTCCCGCATTCGTTCCGTGCTCCGCACGGTGCCCGAGTGAATCGCGTAGTCCGGCTGTCCGTTCATGAAGACATCGGTAAAGTGCGTCAAACAGTGTTCGAACGCCCGCGCGCGAATCGGCGGCACGCGCAGCGTGTTCGTCGCGGCGTCGAAATCGTTGCTTCGGTACATCTCTTGGAGACGTCCTTGCAACCCGGCCTTTTGTTCCGCGGAAAGGCTTTCGTATGGTTTGGAATGCTCCGCTCTGGCCCATTCGTCGAGAACGAAGGTCACTTCCCGGTGCAACCAGTCGGCGGTCCAATCCGGGGCTACATAGCTGCCGTGGCCCCAGATGGACCCCACTTGCATCCCGCCCAGGGATTGCCAGACGTTCTGCCCGCGCGTGATCGCGCCGCTTGGGATCATTACGTCTCCGGCCGTGGTCACCACCTTGTCTGGCAGTGGCGGCATCTCCTGGTAAATCCGTACGCCGATCCAACCCAGAACGGCGAAGGAAAAGATACACACGGCGCCGAAGGCGATCCATAATCTCTTCATTACTACTCCTTATAAATTCCGGCAGATCCTCGTCTTAGCCGCGTCCGCGGCGCCTCCGCCGTACGGCAATGCGCGGCGCGGGCGGCGCTCGCCGCCCGGCTTAAGGTTCTGAGGATGAATAGAGCGTGCCGGACGCTTCATCAAAATCGGGGGATGAGTCCAAAACGGAAGTAAGTTGCCGGCGCCGCCAGTGCCGCGGCTTACGCAGCCGCGTTCCACAGGACACCAATCAATAGCAGGGAGTGCGCAATGGAGACAAAGAGCGCCCGGTAACCCACGCGCTTCAGCGGTTCATCCAGGCTGGCAGGCCGGCGCAGGCGGTACAACTCCGAAGCCCCACTTGCCGCCGAGAGGGAGAGCGGCAGAGCCAGCAGCGGAATGCCCGCGAAGACGCATGCCCCGGCGGCGCCCGCTTGCGAGGCCACGGCCCAGGTCGCCGCCCGGCGCGGGTTCGTGTCGGGCTCGCCCCCTTTGGGCGCGCCGCCTTTCGCCGCAATCTTCATGCGAAGCCGCGCGTGTACCGTGAGAATGCCGGCCGTCGCGTGCAGCGCCAGCACCGCCCACAATTGCCAGGCCCAAACCGGGATTTGCCCCGTATCGAGCAGCGCCACCAGCAGCGCGGAGGTGGTCAAGCCTCCGGCGCTCACAATCTGTAACCCTACGGAACGCTGCTTGTTGCGCAGCGTGAACCACACCGCTACCCCGGTCATCGCGAGCGCGGCAAGCGCCAGCGCGGCGAAGGGGGCGAGCGGTGTTCCCGGTAGCAGCGGCGTGAGGCAAAGCGCGATGCCGATCAATTCGTAAACCAGCCAGCGCGCCGCCACCGGCGTCTGCGGATTCCGCGTCCGCCACACCCAGCGCTGCCGCGCCAGCACCACCAGGGGGTCCTTCAGAATGAAGCCGAGTAGCACCAGCGCCAATGCCGGTAGCAATCGCCAATCCCAAAACCGCGCCAGAATCACCGCCGCCACGAATGGCTGCAAAAGCAGGCTCCACGCGCCATGTTCGCGGGGTAGCGGTGCGAATCCTTCCGCTTGGGGCCTGCGGCTTCCCGCTGGGGCGCCCGTCGCGGGCTGGCCTTCCCTCCTTGCCGGGAGCGGCGTCTCCGCCGGGCTGTGGGTAATGCTGCTCATTGCATCCGCGCCGTATCCTTGGCGGGATTCGTAAGGGTATTCGCCCCCGTAACGTCCAGCAAGCTGGTCAACTCCACGTTCCGTTTCACCAGATCCGCCAGTGTGTATTCGTTCAGGACGTCAAACCAGGCCCGCAGCGCCTGATCCAGCACGCCGCGCAGCCGGCAGGGCGCGCTTATCAGGCAGGAGTTTGCCTCCGGATGGAAGCATTCGACAAGGTGGAAGTGCGGCTCCATCGCCAGCACCACTTCGCCCAACCGGATCTCTTTGGCCGGACGCAGCAGCCGAATGCCCCCGCCGCGCCCGCGCACGGTATCGAGGTATCCCAGGTTCCCAAGCTTATTCACGATCACCATCAGGTGGCCGCGCGAGATCTTATAGTGCGCGGAAATTTCCTGGATGGTGGCAAGCCCCGGCTCTCTCACCGCCAGAAACATCATTGCGCGGAAGGCGTAATCGGTCTGGAGCGTGAGATTCATGCCACTCTCATAAAGATATAACTGGTCTATCCCTTTTGACAAGGCTGAGCCATGCCCGGCGCTCCTCGGCCGGAACTCGAAAGTGGCGCCGCGTGCTTCCGTCCGCTATCCTCGCGGATCTTGCACTCTCGCAACCCGGTGCGCCAACCGGAATGTGAAACAATGCTCCCAGGTCCGTCCGCGATGTCCCGTCCCCCCATTTCACGCCGTGCCCTCCTCGCCGTTCCCGGCGCGGCGCTTGCGTCGCAAGTATCCACCTCCTGCGGGGCGCGGGGCCACTGGCTGCGTTTGCTGCGCGGGTCGGAGTGGCGCGTCCTCGGCCTCGATCGGGAACCGCTCCCAAGCTTCACTCTTGCACGGGAGTGGCGGCAAGGCGAATGCGCGCTCCGTTTACGCAACGGCGGCGCAGCCCCCGCCCGCGTCGCGGAAGTGCGGGTCTTCGCCTTCGCGCATGATCTGCCGGAAGATACGCCCATCTACACCGAGGGCTACCAGATGCTCTCTCAAACGGGCGGCACGCTCTCGAAACCCGTGCCCATCGGCGGCTACGCCGACGCGAAACACTACCGCCTTCCCTCTCCCCCGGG
>JADLCF010000234.1 GCA_020847315.1 Bryobacterales bacterium
AGGAGCCGGTCGGCGAGGGTGCTCTTGCCGTGATCGATGTGGGCGATGATGGAGAAGTTGCGAATGAAGGCTGGGTCCATGCGGTAAACTGACAACGGATAGATCCAGTATCCCATAGCAGCCTCCCAGCGCCTCATGGGGAGCCGGCGTGGGCGGTCCGCGCGGGCGCAACCATCCCTGCCGCCGGCCGGGCTTTCCGCGCGCGGCCAAGGAATTTCGGGCGATTTGCCGGATGCGGCCGGTTCGAAAGCGCAATTCATCGCATCCATTAGGAAAGGCACAGCCACATGACAGCCAGAACCATCGAGGGCCATCTCTCCGCCAACGGGCTTCGTTTCGCGATTGTCGTCAGCCGTTTCAATAGCCTTGTCACCGAGCGGCTGCTAGGGGGCGCGCTGGATGCGATCGCGCGCAGCGGTGGCTCCGCGGAGGCGGTGGACGTGGTGCGCGTTCCAGGCAGTTGGGAGCAACCCGTCGTCGTGAAGGCGCTACTCGAACAGGCCCGCTACGACGCCGTGATTTGTCTGGGAGCGGTGATCCGAGGGGATACGCCTCATTTCGATTATGTGGCTTCCGAGGCGGCGAAGGGGGTAGCCGCGGCTTCTCTCGCGGCAGGCGCTCCGGTGGCGTTCGGGATTCTCACGTGCGACACGCTCGAGCAAGCGCTGGACCGCGCGGGCGCGAAGAGCGGCAACAAGGGGTTCGAGGCTGCCTTGACGGCGATTGAGATGGCGGACCTCCTGAAGAAGTTACGAGCGAACGGCTAGCCAATGCCCGCACGATATAAGTCCCGGCAGCGCGCTCTTCAGGTTCTGTTTCAATGCGACATCCGCTCCATCCAGGCGCATGAAGGGGTTCGCGCCTACTACGACTCCCTGTATCTCGAAGAAGGCGATGAACTTCCCGAGCAGGATTCGTTCATGGAAGCGTTGGTCGAAGGGACACAAGAGAGCCTTGCGGCATGCGATGAGCTGATCGGCAAGCATTCCGCCAATTGGCGCATCGAGCGAATGCCGCTGGTTGACCGTAACATTCTCCGATTGGGGATACACGAGATGCTTGGCTTGGGGACCCCCCCAGCGGTGGTGATTGACCAGGCGATTGCGCTGGCGCGGCGCTTTTCGGGAGAGGAGTCCGTGCCATTCATCAATGGGGTGCTGGACGCGGTGCGGCGGGAGCAACTCACGAACCAGAGAGAAGCTCCACGGCAAGCCGCCGGGGAGGACTAACGGGTTCCAGGGAAGTTGGCGCGCAGCGAAGCCGGATCGCTACCGGAACCCGCCCGCGCGATGCTACAATCGGAGGGTGTTGGGAGGTCGTCTAATGGTAGGACTGCAGATTCTGGTTCTGCCTATCGGGGTTCGAGTCCCTGCCTCCCAACCAGATCTCCGGCGCTATTGCGGCTAAGAAAGCCCGTTGCGGCGAGTTTGATGGGTTCCTTCATCAAAGCCGCTATGTCCTTACTCTACCGGCCGTTGCCAGCCTCCCGTTCCGCCAACTTTTTGTCCTCCGCATGCGTCTAGGTGAATTGGGGTGTTTTCTGAGATGAGATTGATTGGTCTTCTGTTGGCATGGATTGTGCTTTCGCCCCTCAGCGCTCCGGCGCAGGATGCGACGGCGCTGTTTCGGAAGGCTTCCCCGGACGTCGAAGTGGCGCTGCGCAAGAACGCAAGCACGTTCTTTGAAATGCAGGTCGCGAAGAAATTCGGCGGTTCGGTGAAGTATGTGGCCGAGGACAGCCTCGACACCTACATCGGCTCCGAAAAGGACTCGTGCTTCTCGATCGAGATCATGAGCATTACCTACAACGATAGCTTCGACGACGCCGTTGTCACCATCCTATGTGAGCGCGGCATGGCAACGCCGGTGGGCGGCGGCCGCGTGACGATGCCCAGCACCACCTACTGGAAGATCGAGAACGGCGAATGGAAGTGGTACACCCCCAAGACGGAAGGGCGCACGGGCGATGGCGATTACGTGATGACGCCGTTCGGGCCCGTCCCCTCGAAAACGCCGGATATGGCCGAGGGCGCCAAAGCGGAACGCAAGGAAGGTCAACTCACGCCTCAGACAACGGTCGAGCAGTTGAGATCTCCCTTGAAGACCAACCCGAAGAAGGTTATTCTGCGCGCGGACAAGGCCTCCACCGCAGAGGCAGAAGTCTATAATTCCTTCCCTGGGTTACTGAAGATCTCCGTATCCTGGGTGGGCTTGAAGGGGCTGACCGCCAAGTTGGACCGCGACGAGCTGAACACGGGCGAGAGCGCGAAGGTCACGATCTCCTACGAGCCGCAAGGCATTCAGCCACCACCCAAGGCCCATGCCGTGTGGATCGAGACCAACCCCATGAGAAGCGCCACTCCGGTGTGGATCGAGTTCCGCTACGAGGAACAGATGAACGAAAGTGCTCAGGCTGCGCCCGCGGGGAAATAGGCTTCACGAAGCGCCGGAGCGAAGACGGGCGCTTGGCAGCGATGTTTGGCTGTGGAATTGCACTGTAATCGCTTTGGAGGGCTTCCTTCGAAGCATGTCTACCATTCATTCTTATCCAATTTCAGCGGCGCCAGCCGCGCACACCCCGCCCAGAGGGAACCCGGCCGCCGGAAGCACCGGACGCCAAACCCACGAGGCGGGCGCTTCTTTTGAAGAGGTGATCGCCGGGCTACCAGGAACCGGGCGGGGGGGAGATCAATCCACTGACGATTCCCCGGCGCTACGCAACGGCACGCGCACCCAGGATGCAACAGCTCCCGTGGAACGAGGCAACGCCACACCCGCTGCTCCGCCCGCGGCAGCCGATGGTCCGATGATGATGCCGATGCAGCAATCCTGGACGCCACCGGTGGTTCCAGCGACGCCATCCGCGTTTCCATTGCATCCCGTATACGGTGTGCCGATGGTTTCGGAAGCGACGCTAAACCGCTACATTCATCCGTTGCAAACGTTGGGCACAATTGCGCCGTCTTCGGGAGAAGCGGAGGGGGACATCGGCACATCGGTCTTCCGCGTGGCGCCGGGCGGCATGCAGGATTTTGTCACCGGGGATGGGTATCGGCATCGTTTTGACGTGGAGATTGTGTTCCCATCGCCTGGCAACTTCACTTGGCAGGACCGGGACGCCACGGAGATCCATCCGGAGGTGGGAGAGTTCGCCGCAACAGCATTACGCGAGAAGATGGCAGCATCCGGGATGGACGTGGCAAAGCTGGAGATCACGCCATTCCGTATGAAGGGGGGCAATGAGGCAAGGCCCTGGTTCCTCGATCAACTCGTGCTGAAGATGACGGGAAAGCCGGATTTGCCGATTTCACTGAATGTGGCGATGCGGGACCCGGCGTATACGCTCGAAACGATTCAATCCGAATGGAGCGAGAGCGCAGTGGCTGCGTGGGAGATTCCTTCTTAATGCCGGCGGCTTAACAGGATGGCATGGAGTGCGGATTTCGCGCTCTTGAGAGATAGAAAAAGGGCGGGTTCCGAAGAACCCGCCCTTTTCTTTGCTCTCGCGAGCAAGGGTTAGGAACGTTCTAGTGGACGAGCTGTTCGCCACCGTTGTGTGCGCCACTGCCGTGGTCAAACGGCGAGGCCGGACGATCCTGGTTCAGGTATTCGTCGCCGTCACCGGTGAAGTAGCCGGCGCGATCCGGAATGATCAGAGCCAGATAGCCCTGTGCAACCTTCGCAACCTGGGTGTCGGAAATGAACGCGTAGCCATGTGCGTACTGGAATTCGCAGGACGCAATGATGTAGCCTTCAAAGCCGGCGGCTGCGCCGATCGGCCCGACATCCTGGCCGGCAGGACCCTTCACCACGCCACCGGTCTGCAGCGTCATGAGGTACATGCCGCCCGGAGGAACGTTAATGCTGGACTCCACCGGGAGTTGGGACACGGGGTTGGCCGGACCGTTGTTGCCACCATAGGTGTAGAGGGTGCAAGGTCCGGTCTGGGGCTGTGCGCCACCGCCATCCACAAACGGGCCGGGGTTATCGTCACGCGAAGTATTCGAAATGGCGATACCGGTGTTGAATCCGTTGCGGTTGGTGACGTACGGGAAGAGCAGCAACGTGCGGCAGCGGGTGACCGTGTAGCCATCGGCCGTCTTGATGGAGGGCACGAAGCGCGGCACGGACTGGGCGCCGGTGTGAACCGTCGACTGCGATGCAGCATTGGACAGGGGCAGGTACCACACCTGGATCGAGGTGGAGCCATACAGCTTCTCGTCGTAGGATGCGGAGATCGGCACCGTCAGGATGTTGGTGAGGAACGGATCCACGGTCAGCGCGAAGCCTTCACCCATGCTGGGATCGAAGGCGTTCATGATCTCGATCCGGAAGTTGCGGATGACATCATTGCCGGAGGTGGAGGTTCCGACCGAAGTGCCCGCTGTGGAAGCGAGCAGCGAACCAGCCTGGTCGTCCTCGCCACCGCCAACGCTAACCGAGTACGGCGCAGCGTCGAGCGTGTTCGGGCTGATCACGGAAATGTTGAACTGCGTGCCCTGGGTGGCCACGCCGGTGTTGCCCTTCTGAGGAGCAGTGAGGTTCCACACGTCATCGAGCATCAAGCCGGATTCCGTGAAGTACGCGGTATTGGGGTTGTCCTGATTGTAGATGGCGCTGCCGGTGTTGACTTCGTTATCGACGCGCGGCTTGAAGGCGTTCGGCAGAAGCTCGATGATATCGAGTTCCATCGTCAGTTCCTTCGGATCGTCGCAAT
>JADLCF010000235.1 GCA_020847315.1 Bryobacterales bacterium
TGCAACCCGATGGCTTGCCGAGGGGAAAGAGTGACCGGTGGGAGGCTGCCGGGATTGCGATAGCATGTAGGCGGCCGCCTTGGAGGCAATCAGGCGGGCCTGGAGGGGCGCCGGATGCAACGACGGAATTTTCTTACTTCTCTTGCGGCGGGCGCGCTGAGCGCCGCGGCTTCCCGCGCCGCCGCACAGAGCGCGGCGGGACGGCCGAATATCGTGTTCATGATGGCCGACGACCTGGGCTACGGGGATCTGGGCTGCTATGGCCAAGCGAAGTTTGCCACGCCGCACATTGACCGGCTGGCGGCGGAGGGGATCCGCTTCACGCAGGCCTACGCGGGATCGACGGTATGTAGCCCATCGCGCTGCGTTCTGATGACCGGCAAGCATACGGGCCATTGCAGCTACCGCGGGAACATGAACGGCGAGCCCGGAATCCCAGATTCCGACGTGACGATGGCGGAGGTCCTCAAGGAGGCGGGGTATGCCACCGGAATCTTCGGCAAATGGGGACTTGGCAACGTGGGAATGCCGGGCTACGCGACGCGGCAGGGCTTTGACCGCTGGTACGGCTTCCTCAATCAGGGCCAGGCCCATGATTACTACCCGCGCTATTTGATGTCGGACGATGTGGCCCAGGGGATCCGCGAGAACATTGTGTATGGAGATAAGAAGCCGGGGGTGTATGCGCCGGAACGAATCCAGAGGGAGGCGCTCTCCTGGCTGGATAAACAAACGGCGGAGCGGCCGTTCTTTCTCTATTTGCCCTATACGCTGCCGCACGCGAATGGCGAGAAGCGGCGCGACACCGGCGATGGCATGGAAGTGCCAGCCGGACACCCGTATGAAGATAAGCCCTGGCCCGCGCCCGAGCGGGGCTTCGCCGGCATGATGCACTATCTGGATACGCTGGTGGGGCAAATCACGGACCGGTTGCGCGAGAAGGGCCTCGAAAAGAATACGCTGGTGATCTTTACGAGCGATAACGGCCCGCACCGGGAAGGCGGCCGGCAGCCGGAGTTTTTCGCGAGCAGCGGCCCGCTGCGCGGCATCAAGCGGGATCTGACGGAAGGCGGTATCCGCGTGCCGTTTATTGCCCGCATGCCGGGGACGATTCCAGCGGGCAGAACAAGCGAGCAGATTCTTGCGTTCTGGGACCTGCTGCCGACCTTCGCGGAACTGGTCAAGGCGCGGACGCCGGGCAATCTCGACGGGCAATCGATGCTCCAGCCGCTGCTGGGGAACGGGGAGATTTCCCATCGACCGCTTTATTGGGAGTTTCACGAGGGTGGGTTTAAGCAGGCGATTCGCGACGGAAAGTGGAAGGCGATCCGCAAGGGGTTGAAAGGAAAGGTCGAGCTTTATGATTTGAGCGCGGATCTTCATGAAGATCGGGATATTGCCGACGCCCATCCGGATACCGTGCGCCGAATGGAGACGCTGTTCCAGCAAATGCGGACGGATTCGCCCCAGTTTCCGGTAAAGGGCTGAGGGCGTGGCGCGGAGGCATGAAAAGGGCCGTCGCCCGCCGCGGAATCTTCACGGCTGCGACCGGGGAAGGGCGGTTCCATGGGACACCCGGCATGCCGGGGAGAGCGCTCCCGAGGTACAAACCGGTTCGGGCGTCTTGACAAGCATCCCGGCGCACGCTAAATTGGGAAGGTTTGGTTATTCGATAGTCACCGAGCTACCCCCGATGTACGGGATCCCGATGGAAAGAATCGGAACCGCTCAACGGCCCGGCCGGAAACTTCGCCCCGCTGCTTCCCGGATTCACAACGTGGCTTAAGCAAGGGCAAAGGGATGCGCGACAGCGAGCGTCGCTACTCGCGAACATCCTGCAAAAGACCGATCCAAACAACATTTTCGTGAGTACCCCGAACAGGAGCAGTTCCGTTCAGGGTCTTGCAATTTTGTGTGCGGAATGCGCTTGGCGGCCTTTCGGTTGAGAAAGGAAAGCCAGCGTCCGTCCGGCAAATTTCTTCGGAAACCGCCGTCGTTCACTCAGGAGATCTCGTGCCTACGTTTCAGCAACTTGTGCGCAAAGGCCGCAAAGCCCCCGTAATCAAGACGAAGAGTCCGGCGCTGCAGAGCTGTCCGCAGCGGCGTGGCGTCTGCACCCGCGTCTACACCACAACGCCGAAGAAGCCGAACTCGGCGCTTCGAAAGGTGGCGCGCGTCCGTCTCACCAACCAGATCGAGGTGACCTCCTACATTCCGGGCATCGGCCACAACTTGCAGGAGCACTCGATTGTGCTGATCCGCGGCGGCCGCGTGAAGGATCTTCCCGGCGTCCGCTATCACATCATTCGCGGCACGCTCGATACCGCGGGCGTGGCCAACCGCAAGCAGAGCCGCTCCAAGTACGGCGCGAAGAAGCCGAAGTCCTAAGTCGAGGAATTTTCATGGCACGCAGAAGAAGAGCTGAAGTTCGCGAGATGGCCGCCGACCCGGTCTACAATTCCACGCTGGTCGAGAAGTTCATCAACTCGATGATGTGGGACGGAAAAAAGAACACATCCTGCCGGATTTTCTACGATGCGATGAGCTTCGTGGAAGAGAAGGGTGGGGATGAAGCGCTGAAGATTTTCCGCAAGGCCGTCGAAAACTGCAAGCCGCTGCTCGAAGTGAAGAGCCGGCGCGTGGGTGGAGCGAACTACCAGGTTCCGATCGAAGTGCCGCAGAACCGCCGCACCAGTCTGGCGATCCGCTGGATCATCGGCAACGCCCGGAAGCGGAGCGAAAAGACGATGATGCAGCGCCTCGCAAATGAACTGATGGATGCCGCCGCATTGCGTGGCGGCGCCGTGAAGAAGAAAGACGACGTCCACCGCATGGCCGAAGCCAACAAGGCGTTCGCGCATTACCGCTGGTAGGACCGAAGAAACGCTGAGCACTTAAGAATGTCGCGGCAAGTACCATTATCGAAGATTCGCA
>JADLCF010000236.1 GCA_020847315.1 Bryobacterales bacterium
GTGCTCACCCTCGCGCTCGCCAAGGCGCGCACGGAATCCGAAGTGCGCGTCGCCATCGCGCAGGGCATGCTCGCGGAGGAGGCGTTTGCGCGTTATGGCGTGCTCTAGCTCACGGCTTCCAGCGGCGCTGGGCCGCCTCTCGCGGAGGAGCCTGCTGCTTGCGCCCTTCTCCGCGCTCGCGCAGCCGCTCAGCAGCCCGGCGCAGCTCCATTTCCAACCTGCGTCAGATGGGAGTTTCCACTTCGATACCGGCGTCCTCAAAGGAACCTTCCGCCAGGAGGGCCGCTCCATCGGCCTTCTCCCCGCCACGTATTCCCCCAACGAAATTAATCTCGCCACCAGCATGGGGCTGTTCGGCCTCTACCGCACGTTTGCGAACGGAAAACGCTACGGCACGGGGATGTGGTACGTCCCAAGCGAAGCTGCACTGCAACCTGATGGCTCCGTCATGGTGAAATGGCCGACCGCTGAAGAGCGACCTTTCGCCATCACCGCGAATTACCGCTTCAGTGCACCTAACGCCTTGGACTTGCGTCTCGACGTCACCGCCGGCGAAGACTTGCTTCGATTTGAAACGTTTCTCGCCGCCTATTTCGGAGCTTCTTTCACCAGTGCGAAGGTGCTCGTGAAGGGAGGGCGCTTGATGGCGGCGGAGCCGGCGAACGGGCGTTGGCAGATGTTCCCGCGCGATAGCGAGGCGGCGCAATGGATCTACGACGGCCGCTGGAAATTTCCGCCCAATCCCGTGGACTGGGTCAAAATGCCCGATTTCGAACGACCCGTTGCCATCCGGACCGACCCCGTCGCCGGCCTATCCGCCGTCATCCTCGCGCCGGCAAGCGATTGCTTCGCCATCTCAACCCCGGATGAGACAGACTCTCACCACTCCACGTATCTCTCGCTATTCGGGAAGGATCTCAAACGGGGGGCAACCGCCCACGCCCGGGCGCGCCTTCTCTTTCTGACGTCCGCGGACGCAAAGCAACTCCGGAGCCTGTACCGCCGCTTCGTTTCCGGCGGCCGTCCCGCGCCGCGCTGAACGTCCAGCGTCAGGACCAACGCGCCCGCGAAGCGCCATTGAAATCCTTCGCTCCTTGGGATGCCTTAATAGAGGATCAGAAACGATCCGTCAGGCCTCGCCGTCACCGCGCCAAAGCTCCACGCGGCAATTCCTGGAAGCTGCCCCCGCTCCTGCCCAGGCTTCCCTCTCTCGTCGAAAAGCTGATATGCGAGCGAGCCGCCCGTCTTCCAACCCGTGCCTTCGGTCCAGATCAGCAGAGTTTCACCCCGCGAATTAACCGCAATTCGCGGGTGTTTGCGTCCTTTTCCCGCGCCCGGCGCCGGGATGGGTTCGCCGATAGATCGAATGCCGCCATCCACTCGAACCCAGTAAACCTGGCCCCCCGTCTCCCACGCCGCCATCACGGCATCGCCGTTATCGGCAAGATCCATGCTGCTCATCGGGCAGGCGTTGATGTCCCACTTGTGAAGAAGCCGCCCTTCGAAACTCGCGCCTTGATCGTCGGACTTAAGGAGATAGATGTCCCGATGCACGGATTCCGTCGCCGATCGGTAGAGCGCGTAAACTCGATTCCGGCCGTCCGCATGGATCTTCAAGCCACAGCAGCCGCAAGCCCCCGTACGTTCCGCCCATGCCATCCGTTCGGTCTCGAATGTCGCTCCTCCGTCCCGGGATCTCGTGATCCACACCCGTCTTCGCGCCTCGCCCCTCCCTTGCGACGCTTCAGATGCGCCGACGCCGTGCCAGGCCACATACACGTTCCCGTTCCGGTCCGCCGCAACGGAGCCCCCGCCATCGAGACCAAAGGAGTGGTGCATCAGGTTCCGCTGCGGTTCAAACGCATCGCGTGCCGCGCTCATTCGGGTATAGAGCATCGGCATGCCGCGCTTCCCGGAGTCCGCATTTACCGGTCCCGTCGGCTTAGACCCGTCCCACGCGACATGAACCCGCCCTTTCCTGCCGGCGGCGACTTGCGCGCCGCGAATGGTTCCGGTCGCAATCGCGCTTCCCGGCTCACGATTCACCGGGATCGCGCGAGAGAATGTCGCGCCTTCATCGCGAGAAAATGCATATAACAAATCCCCGTGCTGCGGTTCTCCGTGGAACGTGACGAGGTGCAGCTTCCCGGATGCGTCCTGCGCCAACTGCGGCTGCAAAGCGCCTTCGGGCAATCGGGTGATGCGCACGCGCTTCGTTGTGCCGGCCGTTGCTCCAACACCAAGGCTTCCAATCGCCGCCCCGAGCGTCAGTATCGTGCTTCTCCTTGTCGTCATCGCATCCCCTATGGCCCCGAGTGTATCACCGGGCATCTGTCTCGGTTGCACCGGTTCGACGCGGCCGCCCACGCCGCGTCCCTTCCAGCCCGCTTTGTGTGGAGAATTCTTTCCTTTGACCCCTTTGGTCCCGATGGAGTATCCTGTAAGGAGGCACCACGCCGCAATCTCATGGCTAATCACGTATCTTCCCTGAAGCGAATTCGAGTCACGCGCTATCGTACCGCCGTGAACCGGATGCGGAAAACCCGTCTCCGGCACCAGCTCCGCGCTCTGCGCAGGCTGATTGAGGCGAATAACTATAGCGCCGCCAACGAATTGCTCCCGAAGACCTTCTCCATCATTGACCGCGCGGCAAAATGGGGTATCATCCACACGAACGCGGCGGATCGCTATAAGGCGCGCCTCCACAAGCGGGTCAAGGCGCTTTCGGCCTAGATCGCGCAGCTATCTCCTTCGGACAAAGTTTGAGCCGGGCCCTCACGTCCGGCTCAATTTTTGTTTGTGCGTCAAGACTTACGGAAGCCAGCGTTCCTCTCTCCACGCCATATCCCAGAACAGGTACTCATACCGGGCGGATCGTGTGAACTGCTCCGTCGCCCGGCGTCTTCCTTCTTCGCTTTCCCGGCCCGCGGTCTCGTTCATCATTTGAAGCACTGCCTGCACGGAGCTCTCGAAGCCGGCGCCTCCATACATGGCAATCCATTCGTTGTATTCTTTTTCGGGAGAACCCTTGGCCGCCAAGTGTTTACCCACCTTCTCATAGATCCAGTAGCAGGGCAGCACCGCCGCCAACCCCTCGATGAACGGCCTCTGCGAGGTCACCGCCAGAATGTGGTTTGTGTACGCCACGGCCGTTGGGGCCATCCCCGCCGTCCTCGCCGCGCGGCTATCCACTCCGTAAGATTGCAGGATGGAATCGTGCAGCGCGCGTTCCGCTTTCAGCGTATCGATGGCGTGCTGGTTCAGCGTCTCCGCCCAGGACTCGTCCGGCGCTTTCGAAGCCAGGATGCTCAGCGCCTGGCCGAACACCCGCAGATACTGGGCGTCCTGCACCAGATAATATTGAAAACGGCGCTTGGGCAGGGTCCCGTCGCTCAATCCTGTAAGGAAAGGGTGCTCCAACGTTTTTTGATAGACCGGTTCCGCGGCATTCCACAGGACATTCGTAAACTCTTCGGCAAGTGCAGCACTCGCGGATAGAAGGACAAAGATGGCAACGGCCAGAATTCGCCGCATGGCTGGTTTGCTCCTTTGCTTAGTTCCGGACAGGGGCGCTCCTCGCCCGCGTCCCTTATCCGGATGCGTCTTCGCTAACATCCGGTGCGGAGAATCTCTTCTGCGTTGTCCGCTCCGCTGCCCGCCGGAAAATCTCGCGGAGCATCTCCGCGGTCAGTTTTCCCGTGGAGGTATTCTGCTGGCTCGGATGATAGGAGCAAAGCAGGTCAGGATTGCCGGGAATCGAATGGAAAGCCCCGTGGCTGAATGGATACTGCGCCATGCTCTTGATCTGCTTTTGATCGCGCAGCAGGCGCAGGTACGAGTCGGCGCCAATCTTGCCGAGCGCCACCACGAGGCGAAGGTTCGGGAGGAGTGCCAGTTCGCGCTCCAGAAATGGCCTGCAGTTGGCCAGTTCCTCGGGTTCCGGTTTGTTGTCCGGTGGTGCGCATCGCAAGGGGGCGGTGATCCACACGTTCCGTAAGCGAAGTCCATCGGAACGATCCACGCTTGCCGGTTGGGAAGCGAACCCGTTCTGCCACAGCGCCCGATACAGAAAGTCTCCTGAGCGGTCGCCCGTGAACATCCGGCCAGTCCGATTCGCGCCATGCGCCGCCGGGGCGAGGCCGAGCACCAGGACCTCTGCCATCGGGTCGCCGAATGCCGGGACCGGCTTGCCCCAATAATCCCAATCCAGAAATGCACGCCGCTTTACTTTCGCGATGTGTTCACGGTGTTCAACGAGCCTGGGGCAGAGGCGGCAGGAAACGATTTCCTGCTCCAGAATCTTCAATGCATCGATCAGAGATTTCTTCATGCCGGGAAGGGCGGTGACGCTCCGGGATCCCCGGAGCCGCATTCGGAATCCGGGAGAAGGCCCCTCTTTCACCCTACCCTAACGGAGAGGAACTCTGCCGCGCCTCTCACTGGCCGGAGAAGCCATTCGAATATGCCGCGCGGACGGTATTGCGCGGTCGATGCAGATCCAGAAGGCGCAGATTCGCCTCCGTCCCCATCAAAACTTGCCTCAGGTTTCGCAGGGATTGACTGAGCAGCGCCCGATCCTGATGGGCCTGGTTCGATAGATGAGGATATCCCGCGATGCGAAGAAAGGCCGCCACCAGTTCCGGGTCCAGTTCGTTGTCCCCGGCCAGCCCTTCCAGAATTTTCATCGCTTCTGCCGGGCTCTGCGCGGGCTTATAAGGCCGCTTGGTCGTGATGGCATCAAAGATATCGGCCACCTGGAGTATCCGTGCCAGGATTGGCGTTGCATCCCTCACCAGCCCGTCCGGGTAGCCGGAACCATCCCAACGCTCATGATGGCTTCGAATAATCGGCAAAACCCGGGAAAGCGAGAGCATCGGGCGGCAAATCTCCTCTCCTTTCACCGTGTGGCTCTGCATCAGAATGCGCTCCTCGTCCGTGAGCGGACCCTCCTTCAAAAGCACGCTGTCCGGAATGGCAATCTTGCCGATGTCGTGCAAAAATCCGCCCCGGTAGAGGGCAACCAATTCTTCCTGCGATAAGCGCAAGCTGGAACCCAGCAGGACGCTATAAAGACTCAATCGTTGGCAATGGCCGCCCGTATACCGATCCCGGTGCTCCACCGTCTGCGCCAAGGTCACCAGCACGGCTTCGGTCTGATCGTTCGACTCCTGACGGCGGCGTGTCTCCAGCCGGCGGCGCACCCTGCTGCGAACGCTCAACGGCGTGTAGGGCTCTTCGATGAAATCTTCGTGCGGAAACGCGGAAGAAATCTTGCCATTGGCGAGGTGATCCAGGTCGACTACCGTGATCACCGGGAAATCCCGCAGCATGCGAAGAACCTTGATCTCCTCGTAGAGACGGACGACACTCTCGTCCTCCAATTTCTCGGGAAGCAGAAGCAGATCCACATGCTGCTGCACCAGCAGCGAAATCGCTTCCATCACCGAGGCAGCACTGAGAACCTGGTACGGCTCCGGAGAAAGGCACTCCGCAAGGTGTTGCCGCCGCTCCGCCAAAGGTTCGAGGACGACAATCACGGGCGCCCTGTACTCCCCCGTATGACCCAGGCCTGGAAACTCGTTGATCACCGCCACTTAAACCTCTTAGTCAACAGACTATTGGTACTATCATGCACATTCTTGTGCGCATTTCAGATAGTCTCCCGCCCATTGTATGAGAATTCAGTCTTGTTCGTCCAAAAATCTATCGCCATTTGTCGAGAAAATCTTTAGGATCCTTCCCATGCATCTGTGGCAACTTCTAGCGACTGGTATAAATTCTAACGCTTCACGCCATTCCCCGTCGTCCACCACCCCATTCGCGCAGGAATCCGCACGATCACTCGATGCGCAAAATTCCGAGAGGGAAACCAGGTCATGAATTGTGAGAGGCGAAGAAGAAACGCGATTGGAGATCGGAGAGCCACGAACAGGTCGTTCGTTTGTCTGAGCAACCCCTAAAAAAAGTGCCAGGGAGGATTGTTGCTTCAGGGGTCTTTAGAGGTTAGTCTCGCTTTGGTGGGAGTTGCCTCCCTGGCTTACTTCTGATCTTAGACTATGATTTATGGAAATGCAAGACCAAATCTA
>JADLCF010000237.1 GCA_020847315.1 Bryobacterales bacterium
AAAGCCGGATTGGTGTGGATCTTGAATGCGTTTCACGTTGCCAATCATGTTGACTCATCTTCTCCGCCCCCTCAAGGTCAGTAATTCCGGATGGGGTAGGTGTCTCAATCATGTTGGCAGAGAGGGGAACCCTACCAGGGGATCAATAGTGTGAAACCAATCGTGACACAGTCCTGGCCAATCGATACGATGTCGGCGTGATGTCCTGCATTCCGGGAGATGTTCGGTGATCGTAACGAGGCTTGTTCGCAGACAGTACATTATGGAAGGGCAAGATCAGACGGGGAAGCTGCAGCCCCTCTGCCGTTATGATTCCGATGAGTTCTAGACTTGAACAGTTCTAGGCCCGCGCCGCGGGAGAAAGCGAATCAAGCACAATCCTGGCGGCCCGTTGAGCGACGGCATATTGCCAGTGTGCCCGCTGTTTCGTCGGGCTAATCACACCCACGAGTGCCGTGCAGCCCGGAGCGTGCGACAGCCAGGCGCCAACGTGCAGCGAACCATGTTCGTCTCTCCCAGCAGGCACATACTCCATCGCATCTTCCCAGGGCTCTCGAGCAGAAACCCGCACCACTGGGGCTCCGCAGATTCGGATTCCCTGGCCACGAACAAACGCAGCGAAGTCATGGAAGAGCCGCTCTTTGGTTTGCTCCGGGCTTGTATTGTACTCCCGAACCAGAATCAAGCCAGCTCCAGCACGCGTCAGGATGTGTTCCATCCCGAAGGATGTGGCGGTACTTCGCAACTGCCATGAACAGGGGTAGTGGAAAGCAGTCATGCCACCGGCCTCGGAGTCGGTGGTAAGGATGCGCTCCGCGTACGCGGTCTGCGTCGGCTTCAAGAGTCGAAAGCTGAGAAGCGCGCAGGCAGCCTCCTCTGCGAATTGGGCGAATGCAGAGGTCGGAGCACTAGCCTCAATACGGTACACCCGAGTCCCCGCCTGCAGCATTCTGATGCGACGCAGCCACTTGCTGCCGTTTCCTTCGCCTTCTGAGAAAATCTCCGCGGACCGAAGATGTCCCTCTTCCCACTCGCGCCGCTGCAGCACCGTTCGTCCACAAGCGGTCTCGCAGCCCTCCAGGAAGTCTGCTGTTCCGATTTCAACCGGCAGTACGCCAGCGTCAACCCTGAGTGAGAATCCAGCATTTTGCGTATCGACGAATCGTGCCAGTGGATGAAACGGCTCACCGCTCGACCCCAGAACCACAGGTCGGCATCGCTTCGGAACAAGCATCTCGAAGTCCATAGGACCGGCCTCTTGCCGCGTCGTCCTGAATAGGCGAAAGTTCTGGTGTCCAGTGTTTATCGGGGAATCCATTGAAGAGTACTCCGGCTTGTGAGGTTAGTGGGCTGCGAAGCGTGCATGGCGTTCGTGCGCGAGATATCCGAGCACATCTGGACGTCCCAAGCGCTCATTAATCGATTGCATGTAGCTGTCCCACCAGGTAGCTAGGGTCGCCAGTGTGGTTGCGGTGGAGTAAATGCTTTGGAGGATCACGCGGAGCGGATCCACGCTATCACCCAGGCCCGCTTGAAACGTGGCCCACTCCACGTGCTCCAATTGCCAGAGGAGGCCACTCCACGTGGCAAGGCGCGGGTCATCCGGTCGATAGGTCCAGTCATGAGGCACATAGTAGGAATTCATCTCGTAGCCAAACAGCGTGTCTGGCACCCACCACGTCGATCCGGTTCCTGCACCCGGTGAGACCGGGGAGCCCAGATCAATTAGCCCGCCGAGCAAGTACCAATTGCCCGGGGTTTGCTGCGCAGGGAGGCCGAGAGAAGTGAGGGCTTCATTAAGCCATCCAGGCTCACCGGACGCCCGAAACAGGTTGCGTAACGCGAGATTCTCTTCCACCCAACTGCCTGCACCATCGTCAAACCACCCAACCAGGTCGCTCATGCCAAAGGTGCCCCAGGGACTTAGGTTTGATTGTTCGCTCAAACTGGAACTCCATCCGTTCCCGGGATCCCAGTGCCGCATCTCACCATCCGACTGCATGTAGAAGCCCGGCTCCTTCGGCGCAGGATCGTTCGGATTGTGGTTACCCTTGAATTCGCTGTTTGGGAAGTTCCCGCTCAGTTCGGCGGGCACCTCTGGTGGTTCCGAGTTTTGATCGTACTTTCGGGTGGTTACCCCTCCGATAAACACGTTTTGGGCCCCGGACTGGAACTTCTTCTTGCCTTGGGCGCTTCGAGATCCTACCTTCGCCGAACCGTTCCACGCTTTCGCGGCTGGTTTCCCCTCGATCAGCACGTTCTTCACTCCCCACTCGACGACGTCGCTGGTCGCAACGAAATCTCCTTCCCTAGCTGCCGCTCTGCCGCCGATGGCAACAGAATTCGCGGCTTGCAGGATCGGGTTGCCTCCCTCGTCACAATCGCCGAATCTCAAGGCCTGGCCGTCGTATGGCCCCCCCTGCAACCCGAAAGTCTTCGCCAGATTTCCCATAGAGAAGACCTTGGTCGCAACCTGGGGGGCCACCGTAGCCATTGCCCAGTCCAGCGTGCTCGCGGAGTCTTCAGGCGGTCCACCCTTCAGCGCTCCCGCTGCGAACGAAAACACCTGCCCTCCCACGGCGCCGGCAATGGCGCCCAAAGGATCGATGGTGTTCCCACTCAGCACTTGGGTTAGGGTGCTTACTGCGCTTTCGGCGGCCATTTCCGGTGCCTTGTGGCCAAGGGTCTCCGCAAGGCCGGGTTCTGCCTCATCCTTTGCGCCTGACGAGGCGGGTGAAGGACCTTCGGTAGAACTCCCCTGCGCTTCCTTGCCGCGATCAGCACTTGGCGATTGTTTCCCAAGTGCCGGGGATTCGCTCCGAACAGTCCTCGGCTCAGGGGAGACTGTCCGGGTAGTTGATTGGGTGGTATCCGTAGCAGCCACAGGAAAGCCACCCAGTTCATGAACCAGCTCACCCAGGTCAGCCATCAGCGGACGCTGATCCTGACTTGCTCCGCGCTGAGCCGGTTTGGGCGGAGCCACCAATTGGGCCGTTCGGGTGAAACCACCAGGTGACTTTGCGGGATCCGAAGACGCCACAGGATCACCGCAGATCCACGGCAGCCGCACTGCTTCTGCCTCACCGGGCACCAGGACGAAGGTCAGGCCGTCTTCGCCTTCAAACACCGGCATCACTCCCGGGGTAGATGGAAATGCCGCCTGCCGGGCCAAGGGATTTCCTGCAAGAGCGGCACGTAAGGCGTCCGCGGGAACGTGGCCTGCTGGCTGCTGGTAGCCCGGAGTATCCATGCCAATCAGTCGAGCTTTCATGGTGCTTTCCTCATTGCTCCATTTTTGTTGGCCTACGAATTGATGCGCACCGAATCAGCACCCGTAATTGCCACTGTGCCGGCCATGGTGCTGGAAAAGCCTGCCCCCGTAAAGTGGGCAATTGCTCCCTGCGCGACAGCCAAGCCGCTCACGGTCGTCAGAGGCGCCGTGACGTTGGTGTTGATGGTGCCGGCCACGTTTACAATGCTGCCGCTCAGGAAAATCAAACCTGCCTGGTTCATGTGCAGCACGGACGCACCGCACTTCAGCGTGATCGAGGTCCCCGCCTCCAACAGAATGCTCTGTCCGGCCTTGATCCGGATGTTCTCGCCCACCTCAGTGCCTTGGTTGGCTCCCACCGCCACCATTTGATTGCTGCCAATACCCACTTGCTGGTTGTTACCCACGCTCAAGCTGTCGTCGTTTTCTACCCGTGTGCCCATGTTGTGCTGGGCATGGATTGTGATGCCTTCGTTTCCGTTCGTGTCGTTAACAGAAATCTCGTTGTACCCGTCGCCATGCACGCTTTTTGAGCGCAGCCCCATGTTGTTTGCGCCACCCGGAAGGTCGAACGGCGGACGCATTTCTTCGTTGTACAGCCGACCGACGATCACAGGCCGGTCAGGATCTCCTTCCAGAAAGCTCACTAGCACTTCCTGCCCGATCCGGGGTATGGACAACGCCCCCCAGTTCTTCCCCGCCCATGCCTGGCTCACTCTCAGCCAGCAGGAGCTCTCTCCTTCGCGGGTAACCTCGCGGTCCCAGTGAAACCGTACTTTCACACGGCCGTATTCGTCGGTGTGGATCTCCTCCCCGCGAGGCCCAACCACCGTCGCACTTTGCGTCCCGTGAATTGCAGGCCTGGGCGTGACGCGTGCCGGCCGAAAGATGGTCCGTAGCGGTGTTGCCATGAACTCGTTACGGTAATGCGCCCGCAAGCTTCCCTCGCCGGAATCGGAACGGTAGGTGCTGTTCTGCCCGAAATGCGTCACTCGAATCAGACGGTACTCCTGGTTGAATTCGTTCGACAGGTGTCCCGTCAACTCAAACGCATGCCCAGCGGTAAACGTGCGGCAATGGCTCAAACCGCGAAATTCATCAGCGAGGGAGAGCTGCTCCTCCAAATGATGGCGTGCCTGCCGTTCACCATCCGCCACGCGGAAAAAGTTGCCGGGATAGACAAACTTCTCGGCCGGGCGGTCGTCCGATTCCAATGCTTCCAGCTTCATCGAAGGCTTATAGAAATCGAAGTCGCGAAGAGTGACGACCCCCGGCGACACCCTTCGGTGGTGGCTGATCGAACGAATCTCCTCCAACTCGTACCCTTCGCTAACCTCAGGTGCGAATCGGAAGCGATGCGCGGACGGGCATTGCGGTGCAGCTTTGCTATCGGAAAGAACCAGTCGATGCGCCCCTGCAAGGTGTTTAAAGAAGTAATGAATCCCCTCCTCCTCAAGGAGCCGGTGCACGAAAGTCAGGTTGGACTCCCGATACTGCACGCAATAACGTCGAACGGGCACATCCCCAAGGAGGCGCCACTCGACATCGCGAATGCCATTTTCCTCAAGCAGTGCAGCCACGATCTCGCGAGCGCTCTTGCGCTGGAAGATCCGACAGTTCGTTGTGAGTGATAGGAACCAAAGCGAGGGAACAACGGTGAGTTCGTGGACACGGAAAAAGCGGTCCTGCTGAAGCGTGGCAACGTCCCGAACGACCCCATGAAAATAGCGCTCATTTCCCTGCGTTTCGTCATCCTTTTGGTGATCAAGTCCGGTACGAACGGCACAGGGCTGTCCGACGAGATCGGCCACCGGCAACGCATTGTCCTCCGCCAGCGCACGGATGCGTAACTCATAGGGCTCGGAGATCGACTCCGTGCACTCATAGCGATCCAGTAGCAGTCGGTCTGGCCCCAGTGGAGTGAGTAGCTGATGCAGTTGATGCTTTTGGCTGTGATTCATTGAACGCTTCTCCTTGTTCGCAGGCTTGTCTGAAGGATTCGTGCTGGCACCTGAGATGCGGAAGCGGGATGTGCTCGGGGACACCTCATGGTGGGTTTGTGAAAAAAATGCGGAGGCGGAATGAACCGCCTCCGAAAGGTGCAAGCACCAGTGTACAAGGAGAGGAAGATGCACAAGCCCGCCTTAGCGGGAGGACACTTCGCGGTAGCCACCCCGGGCGAAACGGATGCCCGCCTGGATGGCTGTGCGAAGATCGCGGTCGCGATGCTGATAGCCGGCCAGCATGACCCCCACGCGTTCCCGCGGGGTGCCGTGGCTGCCGTTATAGTCGCCGAAGCCGTAAAGGGAAGATGCGAAGTCGCGCAGTTGGAACTGGCGGCGAGGCTGTTGGATACCCATGTAGTAGCCGGCCATGAAGTCGGCGTGGCGTTCCATCGCCGTGTGGTCCATCTGTAGCCCGATCGCGAACTGCAGGATGTGGCCCATCTCATGCGCGAGCACACCCATCAGCGCGGCGCCGCCCTGCCGCTCGTCGCGCAGCATACCCCACAGAAGATTGCGTCCAAACACGAGTGTCCCGTGTGTGCTGGCGAAGTACGGCTGGTTGGTGGCGTAGGCATCCGGTGCATCGCGATCGTCCAGGAACAGCAGGCCGGCGCGGACGCGAAACACGGATTGCAGACGGTCCAGTTCCTGCCGCATTTCGGAATCCAGGGTGGTGTCCCCGCTGGACCGGAATATCCTGCCCTGACCATGAACGGCGTGATAGGCGCACCGGTGGACATTGCCGTCTGCGCCGAATCGAAGACACGGGTCTCCAAACCCGGCGCTGTCTCTCAGGAAAAAGAGGGACAAAAAGAGGACAAAAAAGAGGGACAGTCACCGAGCCTGTCGGAATGAAGAATTCTCAAACCTAGTGTAGTGTCCCCGAATTAGCTGGCCTTTCGTTTGCGGCTCTTTGGAGCCGTGCAGTCGGGCTGGATCTGCTCCAGAGTTTGGCGGCAGCGCGCGAGTTTGGCCACGATGGATTCAACGGTGGCCGTCCAGACAAACGGTCTGGGGTTCTCGTTCCAGGCATCGAGATACTCGTTAATG
>JADLCF010000238.1 GCA_020847315.1 Bryobacterales bacterium
CCGCCAATGCCTAGAATATTCATGAGAGAGGGCGGGGGGATCGCGTGGGCCAAGCGGCGCGCAAAACGCACCCCAATCGTTTAGGGTACGAAATTGTGACGCCTTCTGGATAGGGTTTGCCGCCGGGCGCGGGATTCGGGGCGCCTCATCCGTGCCCGGATGGGTGAGAATAGAGAATCGGGCGTATGAAACTGGAAACGCTGCTAACGGAACAACGCAACCCCGCCAGCGCCGGGATTGATCGCATGAGCACGTCCGGGATGCTTCGCGTGATGAACGCGGAGGATGCGAGGGTGGCGGGCGCGGTGGAGGCGGCGCTGCCGAAGATCGCGGAAGCGCTCGACCGGATTGCGGAAGCGATGCAGGCGGGAGCGAGGCTGTTCTACACCGGCGCGGGAACAAGCGGGCGGTTGGGCGTGCTGGACGCGAGCGAATGCCCCCCTACGTTCAATGTCCCGCCGGATCTGGTGACGGGCTTCGTCGCGGGCGGCGACGGCGCGTTGCGGCGCTCCGTGGAGGGCGCGGAAGACCTGCCGGAGCAGGGCGCGGAGGATCTGGAAGCATACGGTTTCGAGAGTGGCGACGTGCTGGTGGGAATTGCCACGAGCGGGCGCACCCCGTATGTGGTTGGGGCGATGCAGCGCGCGCGCGCCTTGAGAGGGACGGTGGTCGCGCTGGCCTGCACTTCGGGCGCGGAGATTTCGCAGCATGCCGATATCGCCATTGAGGTTCTGTGCGGCCCCGAAGTGATCACGGGATCCACCCGCATGAAAGCCGGCACCGCCACCAAGATGGTGCTGAACATGCTGAGCACCGGGGCGATGGTGAAGCTCGGCCATGTCTACGGGAACCTCATGGTGAATGTGCAGCAGACCAATGAGAAGCTGCGGGACCGGGCGCGCCGGATTGTCGAACAGGCGCTCGAGGTTTCTCCGGAAGAGGCCCGGCAACTACTGATGAAGGCGTCCGGCGAGGTAAAGACGGCCATTGCGATGCATCTACTGGGCGTGGATGCCGCAGCGGCGCGGGAGCATTTGCAGAGCGCAAGCGGGAACTTACGGAAAGCCGTGGACAGCAGCTCGAACGATTCTTAGCGGCGCCACGGCGGCGGGCGCGGCGCTCCGGGAACAGAAAATCACATGGATAAACTTGTTGTACAGGGCGGCAGAACACTGCGCGGCGAGATCGAGGTGAGCGGCGCGAAAAACTCCGCGCTGCCCGCGCTGGCGGCATGCCTGCTGACCAGCGAAACCGTGCACCTGGCGGGGATCCCTGATGTACGGGATCTGATCACGATGCGGCAGTTGCTGGAGCACACGGGCGCGACGATCAAGCCGGTGAACGGGCACCTCGAAGTCACCACGCCCTCCATCGTCAACCCGGAAGCTCCCTACGAGTTGGTGAAAACCATGCGGGCGTCAAGCCTGATTCTCGGGCCGCTGGTGGCGCGCTGCGGAACGGCGCGCGTTTCGATGCCGGGGGGCTGCGCCATCGGCGCGCGGCCGATCGATCTCCACCTGATGGGGCTCGAACGGCTGGGCGCCACCATCCGCCAGGAGCACGGATATATTGAAGCGTCCGCTCCCCAGGGGCTTCGCGGCGGCCGAATCTATTTCGACACCATCACGGTGACGGGAACGGAAGACCTGATGATGGCGGCCGTTCTCGCCGATGGCGAATCCATCCTCGAGAACGCGGCGCGGGAACCCGAAGTGGTGGATCTCGCGGACCTGCTGACCAAGATGGGAGCGGAGATCGAGGGGGCGGGCACATCGGTCATCCGCATCCGGGGCGTGAAGAGCCTGCGGGGCGCCACGCACCGGATTATTCCAGACCGGATCGAGGCGGGCACCTACGCGATCGCGGCAGCGATCACGGGCGGAGATCTGGTGATCAGCAATTGCCGGCCGGACCATTTGGGCGCGCTTATCCACAAGCTTTGGCAAGCCGGGGTACACATCCAGGAAGTAGGCAGGGATTCGATCCGCGCCACCGCCACGGGCGCATTCCGTTCGCAGGATATGAGCACGGAAGAATATCCCGGCTTCCCCACCGACCTGCAGGCGCAATACATGGCGCTGATGACGCAGGTGGAGGGCATCACCATCATCCGCGAGACCATCTTCGAGAACCGCTACATGCACGTGCAGGAACTGGTGCGGATGGGCGCGAACATCCGGATCGACGGGCGGGAGGCGATCGTGGCCGGATCCCGCAAGCTGACGGGGGCGCCTGTGATTGCGAGTGACCTGCGGGCAAGCGCCTCTTTGTTGCTGGCAGCGATGGCCGCGAGCGGAGAGACCGTGATCGACCGCGTGTACCATCTCGATCGCGGCTATGAACGGATCGAAGAGAAGCTGGCCGGGGTAGGCGCGCTGGTGGAGCGGGTGAGCTAAGGGGCAAAGGTTTCGTAAGGAGGAGTCGTGGAATGAAGCACCATAGTCCTGGATTTCTGGCGATCGTGAACGACGCGAAATCGCGGATTGAAGAAATTGATCTGCCCGCCTATCTCGCCCTGCGGCAATCGGGGGAGCCACACATTCTGGTGGACGTGAGGGAGGAGAGCGAGTTCGCGGCGGGCCACGTGAAAGGGGCTCTCCACCTGGGCAAAGGCGTGATTGAGCGGGATATTGAGAACGCCATTCCAGACAAGAACCAGAAATTGATTCTCTACTGCGGCGGCGGCTTCCGATCCGCGCTGGTGGCCGATAACCTCCGGAAAATGGGCTATACAGCCCCGGTCAACCTCGATGGGGGATGGCGCGCGCTCAAAGAGAGCGGCCTGGAACTGGAGTAACGTTTGAGGCGGGCGGTGTGCCGCTAGAGCGCCGGCCAGCCCAGCAGCAAGCCCACGAGCCTCCAGGCGATGTAGGCGAGCAGGGCGAGTTCGGCGAAGCGGATCGATTTCTGCACCAGGCCGCTGAACAGATCGACGCGCAGAAACACAACACACATCAGGTAGAGAAAGATGGGCCAGGTGTTGAACGAGCCGTCGAAGCCCCGGTAGAAGAGCATCAGCACGAACATGTAGCCCAGTGGTATGTTGCTGGTGACATTGTCCCCCATCCGGAGCCAGATCATGCCCGCGGTGAGGGCGAGCATGAGGATCGTAACGATCTCAAAAAGCGGCAAAGTCGCGAGGTTCATCCACTCGCCACCATAGCATGCCCGCCAGGCAGGAGCCGCGGCCCCAGCCTACTCCGGCGCGTCTTCACAGCAGCATAGAAGTCCAACCGGGAACGTGCCGAGAATCTGGGAGACGGGTAGACTGGCGGGGCCTGCCGAAGATGCCGCCAGATCGAGGGATTCTCCGGTGAACTGATTCTTCCAGGCTGCCGGCGCTTCTTCCGGAAGAACAATCGCAGTGCCATCCCACGCGCCGCCGCTTGCCAAGCTCTCCCCCTCCGGCAGAATGCCGCGCAGATGCAAGGGCGCCACGACGATGCACCACTCCCCATTCCAGCGGCGGGCGAAGGCGAAAATATGGTCCGCTCGCGGTCCGTGGGCATGCAGCGGGATGTATTCCCCCCGCGCGAACAGATTCGCGCGAGCCCGGCGGAATTCGAGCGTCTTTGTGGTGGTGAAGAGCTTGATGCGCCCATCGCGCCAGGAGCTTGAGAGCCTGCCCGCGAGCGCCACGGCATCCGCCGCTTCCGCATGCCGCAACCCCTCAAGCATCCGCATGGGGACCCGGAAATCCACCGGCCGCCGGTTATCCGGATCCACCAGACTGAAATTCCAGGATTCCATCCCCTGATAGAAATCGGGAATCCCCGGCGCGGTGGCTTTCAACAACACCTGCGAGAGGGAGTTAATCGCACCGTAGAAGGCCAGCGTGGGCTGCAATTGCAGAAAGTCTTCGCGGAAGGCTTTTCCGCGCGTGGGGTGAAAGAGCGCGTCAACGAACTGGGCGAGGGCGCTTTCATGAGCTTCATTCGGTTGGACCCAGTTGGTATGCTCCTTCGCTTCTCTCGCACACTTGCGGACATAGACCTGGAAGCGCTCCTGAAAGTCCGGAAGTTCCACCTCATCGAGAGGCCAGGCACCGAGCAGGGATTGATAGATGAGGATCTCCTCCGACGGCGTGGGCGCCGCATGATCGGCAAGGCGAGTCCGCTTGCTCTCATTCGCGGCGATCCAGCGGAGAATGGCCGCCTGGTATTCCCGGGGCATCTCGGTGAGCACGTTCAACCGGGCGCGGACGTCTTCGCTCCGCTTGGTGTCGTGGGTGGAGGTGCAATTCATGGTGCCCGGCCAGCGCCGCTGCCGTTCAGCGTGGAAATCATGGAGATCGCGAGCATTGAAGGGGGGCTTGTTCCGCAAGGGATCTCCGCCCACCTCGTTGAGCGAGAGCAGCGCGTTGTAGCTATAGAAGGCCGAATCCTCCAGCCCCTTCGCCATAACCGGCCCGGAAAACTGCTGCCAGCGCATGACCACAGCCAGCCACTGGGCGCGGTGTTCCCTGGCATAGTAGGGCGGCTCCACAAGCAGCACCCGACCCATGAACTCGAAGGCGGCGTCGCTGACGGCATCGCGGCGGGTGCGCGCCCTGGCCAGGGAGAGAGTTGCTTCGATGAGGTCGCGGTCCCTCTGTTCCACGGCGAACCCGCGGAGATACGTGCGGTAGACGGGCAGGCAGGCGGTGGCCTCCACCAGAATGCGGCGAATTTCCGAGAGGGGAATGTCGCGGGCCCGGCGGTCCTGCGCGGCCAATTGGCCCAGATAGTGGCCAATGACATTAATCTCGTTCGCGAACAAGGTGTCCATGACCAGCTTGTTCTTCGCATGGCAGATCTCCGAGAACGGGCCGCGGATACCGTTCAGCCCATCGTACTGCCGGACGATTTCACCCAAGCCGGCGGCGTTCACGAAAATCCCGTTCAACGCATTCAGATAATCGTAGCCGGTGGTGCCCGCGAGCGGCCATTCCGGAAGCTTTTCCTCGCAGCCGAGGATCTTCTCCGCCAGGATGTAGAAGTTCTGCTCGCCGGATTCAACTCCGTCGCCCAGGACGGAGCCCTGCAAGCGGCGCAGGTAGCCCAGCGGATCCCGCAAGCCGTCAATGTGATCAATGCGCACGCCGGCCACCTTCCCCTCTCGCATGAGTTTGAGGATCTCCCGGTGGCTGATGTCGAAAACTTCCGGCGCCTCCACGCGCACTCCCACAAGGTCGTTGATGTCGAAGAAGCGGCGGTAATTGATCTCTTCCACCGCAATCCGCCAGTAGGCGATCCGGTAGACCTGGGCCGAAAGGATATCGTCGAGCGCATCGAAGCTGCGGGTATCCTGGGGATCTCCCGAGAGTTGCCAAAGAAGGTCGTCCAGTGTTCGCTTATATTCCGGCTCCTTGAGGTACAACTCCCAGAGGAGGGATTTTGCCTGGGCGATCTCCTGCTGCCGCTCGATCTTGCGCTGCGGTTCCTCTTCATCCCGGACGGGCATCTCCGCGAGAATCGCGATGGCGCGGCGGAGCAGATCTTTCCCCTCCGGGGAGGTGATGGAATCGAGAAGTTCCTCGCGCCCCGGTTCGAGAATTTTCAGGTAGCTCTTGGGCCCCAACGGCAAACGGTGATCGTAGTACCGGGCGAAGAACCCATTCTCGTCATAGCGCAGGACGATCTCGCGGCGGGTGAGCACGCTCCCGTAGAGATCGCCCAGAATCGGCAGCAGGATGCGGTTCTCCTGCAGGAAGGCCGCTTTCGAGGTGGCGGGATGCCAATCGATATCGAAGAAATCGGCGTACACGGAAGCGCGGCCGTTTTCGAGCACGTCCGCCCAGTACGGATTCTCCACGCTGGCCGCCATGTGGTTCGGAACGATATCCAGCAGCATTTCCATCTGGTATTGCTTCAGCCGCTGGACAAGTTGCTCGAACTCGTCCTCCGTGCCGAGTTCCGAGTTGATCTTCACGGCGTCCGCCACGTCGTAGCCGTGGGAAGAGCCCTTGCGCGCCTTCGCGCGGGGCGAGGCGTAGAGGTCCGTAATTCCCAACTCACGAAGGTAGGGCACCAGCTCCCAGGCATCGCGAAACCGGAAAGATGAGCTGAACTGGATCCGGTACGTGCTTGTGGGGACCCGGCATCGTGGGGATGGTTCCGTGTGCGTTTCCATGTCTGTCTTTGCTCCTCACTGCTCGCAGGGCGGTTGCGGAACCCGCTCCAGCAGGATGACCGAGTGCGGGGCCATCGGTAGAGAGATTCCGTGTGTGAGTTGGATCTCGTGGCCGCTCTGCCCGGTACGGCCCCAAATCTGGTCTCCTGTATCGATATGTTTACGAAAGGCTGCACTATCGAATGGATACCGAGATTCAGCCGTATTTTCACCGAAAGCGAACGCCACGACGCATTCCTGCCGTTGGAATTGCCTGGACACCCACACCACGCGGGCCGCTTCGTCCCCTTCGACGCGCATATCGTGGCGGGAAAGCGAGGCGAGCGGGGCAAGCCGCTTCCGCAAGCGGATCAGCTCCCGATAGAATTGGAACAGTTCGGCATGCTCTCCGGTTTCGCGAAGCTCCGGGTGAATCTTTGCGCTTTGGAACGTCGATTCGGATTGAGGGTCTGGGGGTTCTCCCTCCCAGGCAAAGGCGGCGAATTCCCGGCGACGGCCCTCCCGCACTGCCGTAACCAGGCCGGAATCCCCATGGCTGACAAAATAGGGGAAGGGCGCGAGTTCGTTGTAATCTTCCCCCATGAATACAAGAGGAATGTAGGGAGCGAGCAGCACCCAAGCCGCTGCCAGTTTCCGTTTTGGGAGATCCACCGAGTGGCCCAGACGGTCTCCCCGCATGCGGTTGCCTACTTGGTCGTGATTCTGGCAGCAGACGATGAATCGCTGCGGGGGAATCTCGCGGGAAGGGCTTCCGTGCGCTCGGCGGCGATAGTTGGAATACTCACCCTGGTAAGCAAAGCCTTCCGCAAGGCTACGGGCAAGATGCCGGAACTCGATGTAGTCGCCAAAATAGCCGCGCCGCTCGCCCGTCAAGGCGTGCCGCAACGCATGATGGAAGTCGTCGTTCCACTGGGCGTCCAACCCGAAACCACCAAGTTCCCGTGGCTGGATCCATCGCACATCATTGGCTGCGGATTCGGCGAAAGTGAGGATGCTGCGGTTCAGTGCTTCGCCGCGACGTTGCAGTTCCACCGCCAACTCCGCCAGGAAGTGGGTGGGAGAGACATCGAAAATTGTGTCCGTCGCATCCAGGCGCAGGGCATCAATACGGAATTCCGTAACCCAGTTCAGGGCATTCTGGAGGAAGTAATGGCGGACCGGCCCGCTATCGGGGCCATCGAAGTTAATTCCATCCCCCCAGGGAGTGTGATGCCGGTGGGTGAAGTACGGGCCGAAGTCGCGTAAGTAATTGCCTTCGGGGCCCAAATGGTTGTACACAACGTCGAGTATCACCGCCAAGCCCGCCAGATGGCAGGCATCGACGAAGCGCTTCAGCCCGTGTGGGCCGCCGTAACTGGCTTGAACCGCGAAGGGAGAGACGCCATCGTAGCCCCAGTTCCGTTCCCCTGGAAACTGAGCCACGGGCATTAGCTCTACGGCAGTGACACCCAGTTCGAGCAGGTAGGGGAGGCGCTCGATGGCCGCGTCCAGGGTCCCCGCGCTCGTGAATGTGCCGGGGTGAATCTCATAGATTACATACGAGGAATGGGGGATCCCCCGCCAGCCGCTCGCTCGCCACTCGAAACCATCGGCAACGACGGTGGAAGGCCCGTGCACGCCCCGCTCCTGCAAGCGGGAGGCAGGGTCCGGCCGGTCCACCTTCCCATCCAGGCGGTAAGTGTATTGGAAGCCGGCTGCATCCCGATCAAGGGCCAGCTCAAAATAGCCGTCTTCCGCCGCCGCCATCGGGAGCATTTCTTCAACGGGAAATTGCAGGTGCAGATCGACACGGCGATGGAGCGGCGCCCAAACCCGGAAGTGCGTCCTGCCATCCGGCAATACGGCGGCGCCGAGGTCAAAGGAGTTGAAAAGGCCGATCTCTCTCATAGGACGATCCGGAATCCAAAGAGCTTGGAAGCAAATCCACGGGAGCGGTAGAGGATCCGGAAGGAGGATAGCGCCGGTTCAACACAGCACCGCTCGAAAACTTAGGGTGACCGTGAATTGGAGTGCTTCCAGTGTAACAGAATCAGCAAGATCGCCCCAGGACTTTGGCCACGCTGAGGGTGGCCGGGTCTGGCATCCATGGTTAGACTTGCCGCGGGCGGTTTGATGTTGTAATCAATTCCGGATGGTGTAGACTATGATTTAGGCGTACCTAAATTGCGGACCGTCCCGACAGAATCCACGGATAACTACCTGAAGGCCGTATTCGAGATTACGGCTATCCAGGAGCGCGCCAGCACCACGGAGATCGCTCGGCGGCTAAAGGTTTCGGCTGCTTCGGTTACCGGAATGCTCAAGAAACTCGCTTCGGCGACGCCGGCGCTTGTGACTTATGCAAAGCATCGGGGCGCGGAATTGACACATGAGGGGCAACAGCGGGCGATCGAAGTGATCCGGCATCATCGGCTTATCGAGAGCTACCTGTACGAGGCGTTGGATTACGGGTGGGATGAAGTGCATGAGGAGGCGGAGAAGCTGGAGCACTTCATCTCGGAAGATTTGGAAGACCGCATGGCAGCCAAATTGGGTTATCCGGAGTACGACCCGCACGGCCACCCGATCCCCCGACGGAACGGCACCATCCCGGCTTGTGAAGACATCGCTCTGCGGTTGATCGGCGCGGGCGGCAAAGTGCGGCTGAACCGCGTTGCCGATGACGACTCCGCAAGCCTGCGCACGGTTGCCGGCCTTGGAATCACGCTTTACAGCACCATGGAGGTCTTGGAGCAGCGGAAGCCGGGTGGCGAAACGGTATTGCGGAATGCGGGTGGGTTCGCGGTCACGCTTCCTCGGGAGATTGCGGCGCGATTGCGCGTCACGCTGGTCTCGGGGGCGCAGATGATTACAGTGGATCCGGCATCTGAATCCATTCCATTAGCCTCTGGTTTTGAGCATCGCGCGGATTCCTGCGCGCAGCCTCTCAAGGTGAGACAATGACCCTTCCTTGGTTAGTCAATTTCCTGATCGCGCTAGTGATTCTCGGAGTTGCACTGGTTCTCTACCTGCGATTCGTAACTGGATCTTCCGTTCATCAATACTTTCAAAAGAAGCGCCACCGCAGGGAACGCGCGTTCTGGGAGGATATTCTACGGCAGATTCTGCAGATGGAGCAGGATGGACGCATTGTGAGCACCGAATCGCTCGCTGGAACATTGGGACGGCCGGTACACGAATTGCGGCATGTCCTGGGGCGGATGAGCGAGCATGACCTGATCACGGAGGGCAGCCAACGGGTTCGCCTTACGAAGGACGGGAAGCGGTGGGCGCTTCACGTTTTGCGGGCACACCGGCTTTGGGAGAGCTTTCTTGCCGACGAAGCGCGGCTTCCGATGAGCCGGCTGCATCACCAGGCTGAGGCTGCGGAGCATCACCTTAGCGAGAGCGATCTCGCCGCGCTCGATGCGCATCTGGGGCATCCGGTGGAGGATCCGCATGGGGACCCGATCCCAACAGCCGAAGGCGAGTTGGCGCACCCGCGGGGAACGGCGCTCTCACAGTGGGAAGGTGGAGAGCATGTACGGGTGGTTCATCTCGAAGATGAGCCTCAAGATGTGTTTAACCAATTACTTTCAAAAGGAATCCGGCCTGGTTTGTCCTTGCGGCTAGGAGAGATGACACCTCAATCAGTTTCGGTCTGGATCGATGGCAGCAACGTCACTCTCGAACCGGCGCTGCTACCAAATGTGGAAGTGGTGGAAGACACAGAGATGCTCACGACGGATCCGCGCGTGAGCCGGCTCTCCCAACTGCCGACGGGTGAACGGGCGGAGATTCTCACGCTCTCCGAGGCCATTCGCGGGTTCAGCCGTCGCCGGCTGCTCGATTTTGGCGTCACTCCCGGAACGAGGATTTTTCCGATCCTCGACAATCCTTTCGGGGACCCCAGGGCGTTCCGCGTCCGCGGCACGACGATCGGGATTCGCAACGAACAGGCGCATGAGATATGGGTGCGCCGGGATGCAGCGGTTCGCTCCGTGGGAGGAGGTTCCCGGTGAGCACACCGTCAAACCCCGTGCCGAATGCGCCCGCCGGACATGATTGCAGCACGTGTGCGTCGTTCTCACACCTCGAACAGTTGGGCATACGCCTCGATACGTGGGATCACCTCGTCGCCCTTGCCGGTAACCCGAATACGGGGAAAAGCTCTGTTTTCAATGCCCTAACGGGTCTTAAGCAGCACGTGGGCAACTGGCCGGGGAAGACCGTTTCCCGCGCTGAAGGCGGCTTCCGGTTCAACGGAACCCGATACAAGATCGTGGACCTGCCCGGAACCTACTCGTTGCTATCCGCTAGCGAGGACGAAGAGATCAGCCGGAATTTCATCCTGTTTGGACAGCCGGATTGCATCGTGGTGGTGGCGGACGCCACGGCCCTTGAACGCAACCTCAACCTCGCGCTGCAGGTGATGGAGATCACGGACCGGGTAGTGCTGTGCGTGAATTTGCTCGACGAAGCGCGCCGCAAGGGGATTGAGGTCGATTTGCGTAGTCTCTCCCGCGATCTTGGCGTGCCATGCGTGGGTACGGTCGCAAGAACGGGAGAAGGGCTGCGGAGTCTGATGCAAACCGTCTCTGAAGTGATCGACGGCAGTGTGGCAACCAAACCCATTCGGACGCAGGTTCCAGCGGAAGTGGATGCCGCTCTCGCGGAGCTGGTCCCGATGATTGAGGAAGTCGCACCGGGCTTGCCGAATGCGCGCTGGGTGGCCTTCCGCCTGCTGGATGGTGACTTGCGGATCCGCGAAGCCCTCCTGAATGGGGACTTGGCCCATCTGCCGCAAGACCAGCAGCGCCCCGCGATCACGGCTGCACCATCGCTGGTATCGATTCACGGTTCTCAATAACCCACAAGTTTGCCCACTATGTCCACCGCCCATCAAAGCGTGACGCCGGAAGAGATCCTAGCTAAGGCGGATGCGCTCCGTCGCACGTTTCGCACCAGTTTCCGCGACCAGGTCGTGGAGGGGATTTACTCGCAGGCACAAACCCTCGCGGATCGTTCCGTGAGCCGGGAAGCGGGTAAGAGGTGGGACCTCGATCAGCGGATCGACCGGATCGTCACCTCTCCCTGGTGGGGCCTGCCCATCATGATGGCGCTCCTGACCGCGGTGCTATGGATTACGATCATCGGTGCGAACTACTTTTCCGAACTCCTGTTTACCGCCCTGTTCAAAGTGGAGGAATGGGGCGTCCAGGCATTTCAGTTCCTATCCGCGCCATGGTGGCTCACGGGATTCGTCTGGCATGGAGTGTACCGCGGGCTTGCCTGGGTGATCAGCGTGATGCTGCCGCCGATGGCGATCTTCTTTCCGATTTTCACCATACTGGAAGATCTCGGTTACCTGCCCCGCATTGCATTCAACCTCGATTGGATGTTTCGCAAAGTAGGCGCTCATGGTAAGCAATCTCTAACGATGGCGATGGGTTTCGGATGCAATGCCGCCGGCGTGGTGGCCACCCGCATTATCGATTCGCCCCGCGAGCGGCTGATCGCCATTCTTACGAACAACTTTGTCCCGTGCAACGGACGCTGGCCGACGCTCATCATGCTGGCCACGATTTTCGTCGCGGCTCAGTTCCCGCCGATGGTGGCTTCACTTGCCGCCGCCGGTACTCTGCTGGGCGTGGTGCTGATCGGCATTTTCTTCACCTTTCTCACTTCCGCCATCCTGACGCGGACGCTTCTCAAAGGGGCGGCATCGGCGTTCAGCCTCGAACTGCCACCTTACCGGCGCCCGAGCATCCTGCGCACGCTCTACACGAGCTTGATTGACCGCACTCTCTTTGTGCTGATGCGCGCGATGGCGACGGCGGCGCCCGCGGGAGCAGTGATCTGGTTGCTGGCCAACGTGACACTGAGCGGCCAGAGCCTGGCCGAATGGGCCGTCGTTGGGCTCAATCCATTCGGCCACGCGCTGGGCCTGGACGGCGCCGTCATTCTGGCTTACATCGTCGCGATCCCTGCGAACGAGATCGTGGTGCCGACGCTGATGATGATCTATGCCAAGACGGGGATGATGATGGATGAGAACGGCTATGAGGCGATCCGCCATCTGCTTGTCGACCAGAACGGCTGGACGCTGCTCACCGCTGTTTCGCTGATGTTATTCTCGCTGCTGCACAACCCCTGCGGCACGACGATCCTTACCATTTGGAAAGAGACCAAGAGCATGCGCTGGACATTGCTCGGGACCTTCATCCCGCTGGGGATCGCCTTCTTCGTCTGTTTCGCAGTGGCCAATATCGCCCGTTTGCTTGGCGCGGCGGGGTAGCCGGGCGGGGCGAAAGCTGCATTGAGGGGCTTACCGCCCTGGGTTGCGCACTTGTGGCCGATAGCCAGGGGCGAGAATCTCGGCCAGCAGGCCCGGCGACATTTCCCGGTAATTCCAATAGATGGACTTCACGTCTTCCCGGTACGTGATGAAGAGCCCCACGCGCATCGCGGTCCGGTACCACAACTCGCTCAGCAGCCAACCTGCGCCGGGGAAATGGCGCTTCTCCGCAATGGCGCGCGTATCCTTCTGCATCTGGATGAAGATCCAGCCCAGGTTTACGGTCTCCCGCAAATCGCCTTCCGCCCGCACCCACTGGCCGCTTTCCTTGTCGATCCATAGCCGCCCATGGGTGTGCGTGAAGATCTTTCCGACGCGGTTTCTTGGCTGGTAACCGGCGCGGGGGGTTGCTTCCAGCACAAGACACGCGCGTCCGGCCCTGGTTTCCTCGCCAAGTACGCGGAAATGAAACGCATCCGGGATCTCCTCGAGCACCTCGCGGACCTGGGCGCGCTTTTTTTCATAAGCGTCGATTCGTTGCTTTCGTTCCGCGGGGGACTCACTCCGCCGGATCTCCACGACCTTTCTCAGGAAACTCTGCTGCCCGGCCATCTCTTCGGGCGTGGAGATCTTGCCATTCTCCTCAAGCAGAATGCGCTGCGGGGAGCCCTCAATCATCAGAACATCGTGAACCTTCTCCGTCGTCTTCCGCACGGTTCCCGAGCCGTCAAGCTCCTTCGAGAGCACGCGCTCTTGGAAAGCGAGGTGGCGCTCCTCTTCGCCGGTTGCCCGTTCGAGGACGAGGGCTCGGCGCACAAGCGTCGTGGGATCCGCCTGCGCATGTAGCGGAAAGCCACACAACGCCAGCCCAAGGAGAGAAAGGATCTGCCTTCGAAGAAGCACGAATCTCATGCTAGCGCGAGAACGCTCCCGAAAGCGCGAATGCAGGGATCGAAGGATGACAGAACTGCCTGCGCCCGGCGTCTGGTGGAAGTGAGAGGATACGAAAAGAGTTTGGCGCAATTCTCCCCTGAAATACGGACGACCAGTTGGTTAACAGACCATGGACGTAAATTGTGGAACACACGCCCATCGCGTCACTCGTGCAAATCAAGTCCGTTGAAGTATCCGGCCAAGTCCGCGAAGGCCTCGGAAGCTGAAACCTCCAGCGAGCACTCTTCGGCCAGCGCGGCGAACGGTGCGGTCCAACTTTCGGGAGGGGCCTCCAGCGTTTGCGGAACGCGATGCGTTTCCCGCCGCGCAAAAGTCTGGCGGATGCATTCGACCACGCGCGCAGCATCGAGTGTGCCAGAGCGGATCAACAGAACCAGATCTACCAGGTCTCTGACCCGGCTGTTTGGCGTCGTCGGCCGCAGCAGCGTGTAGGCGTGGAGCTTCTCCGCGAACTGCTGATCGCGCTGAATCATCGGCACATTGGGCGCCGCGACTCCCGCGAAACCCAGCCAATCCCGCGTTCGCACGAACTCCACAGGATCGACGACAACGTCACCGACTCCGACATCAAGATGGAACTTCACAAAGGTGCGTCCGCCCAGGATCGCTTCCACCGGATAGCGTGATCCTCCATAGGGTGCGCCGTCGAGATCCATCATGGCCTCTCCGACGCGAAACGCGAAAAAATCGCCGCTGCCCAGAGTCCCGGCATCCTGTACGTAGCCGAGCACCCCGTCTGGATTTGCCCTCACAGTGAAATCAAGATCCTTGGTGGCGCGCGCTGTGTGGAACCGTAGTTCCATGGCGTACCCGCCTTTCAGGACCCAGTCGGTTTGCTCGTGCCGGAAAAGGCGAGCCAACAAACGGTCGAACGCAACCTGACGGCGCAAGCGTTGCAGGTCTACGCCTTCTTCGCGGGAGATTCGCCTCAGGCGTTCTTCCAGCGCAGTTCGAAGCGCTGCGCCAGAGTTGTACTGTCGGGTTGTCCTCATCGATCGCCCCGTTCCAGCGAGTCAATGACCTGCGCAATACAGGGGTTTTTGCGGGCGTAAGCAATCTGCCGTCTCGTCGCTTTGCCCAGACGCTTGGCGTCCTCGAAGGCTTCCCGAAGCGATTGCTCCGGAAGTGATTTCTCACGCCACACATCGAGGATGGTGCGCAGCGCGGTGGTCACCGGGACGTTTTCGACAGTTTCCGATTCGCTGGCGCCGACTTCGGAATAATGCAGCCGGAGCACCCGCGGGATCGCCGAGCCTTTCCGAAAGGAGGGTGGAACGGTCAGATCGAGCTTGGCGGGATTCGCGTCCGTGAGGTCGTGGAGAGCCAGCGCGGTTCGGTGACTGAACACGCCCTGTGGGGCATCGCTGCGCCCCCGCGACCAAAGCCACCAGAGGATCAGATCGGGGCGGGCGGGCGCCGGAAATAGTGCCAGGCGGTAGATGCCGCGATGCTCGCGGATCCAGTTGCCGGCTCCGACGTGGTAGTTCCGCTTGCTGGCGGTGTAGCCGAGACTCGCAGCCTGCTTCGCGGTGAAGTAGCCACCTTGTTCTTCAGCGAGTTGGTAGAGTTCGCGTTGCCCTCCAGTTGCCCTCATAATAGTTCAACTTTCTTGAACTATTATGCTCAAGTGTGGCGGAAGAGGTCAAACCTGAACATCGCCGGACGGCTGAAACAGGATCTCGATCCGGCCAGTATCGGCTTTGAAGACGACCTGTCGAAGGGCCGAACGGCATCGGTAGTACCGGTAGATCATGGGACTTCTCCGAATCGTGTGGGTGCTTATCGATCGGTCGCACCCACCACAGACGATCAGGCCAAGAAGCGGCCACGGCAACGGCGGGGTCGTTCGCCCCGGTGCCCGGCTGCGCCGAAGCGTGAGAAGGTTCAGAACAGCGTGGTGGACAGTCCTCTCGACCACCGCTTCGTGGCAGCCATCACGAAACCCGTACGTATCAACAACAAGTCCCGCGTGGACGCGGTTCGTCAGCGTGTACAGCACCGGGCGCACTAACCTTGCGCACTTGCGACGGCCGCGATCGTTGAAGGCGTCAGTTTCGACTCCGCCCATTCGAACATCCGAGTGACGATTGCACCTTCGTCCGGAATTACCACCAACTGCTTCGTCCGGGAATCGGCGGCGTACCCGAATGGCACGGCCCCCGCCATTCCGCGGCCGTTGGCTTTCAAGTACGCTCGGGCCTCAGCGATGCGTGAAGCAGTGATGCCTCGCTCGAACTCGGCGAACGACGCCATTACATTCAGCATCATGTGGTCGAGCGCGGCTACCCCGAGCATTGGTGCGGTGACTATGGTCAGCGCCACACCGTGGGCTAGAAATTCCTCCGATAGATCCACGAAATGCCGAAGGTTTCGGGAGAGCCGATCAAGACGATGGACGACTACCCGGTCTGCGCCACCGGATCGAACTGCGCCAGGCAAGCGCTCGAGCGCGGGCCGGCCGGGCGTGGCGCCGGAATAGCCTTCATCATCGAACCGGTCTTCCACCATCATCCAGCCAGCACCGGCCTGCGATTGCACAAACGCATGACACGCGTCGAATTGCACTTGGCAGGAGGACAGGTCGTCTTGCGAGTCTATAGACTGTCGGGTGTAGATGGCGCACCGGAACGGCGTCTCGGGCGGCGCTTCGGGCCAACTGGCCACGACTCCATGAAATGGTACGGCGCTGTTAACCGCCCGGTGCAGCTCGAATGGCGGATCGTTTACTCAGCCCGAGAGCAAAAACGAGTCAAATAACGCGCGGGCCTCTCCCGAGCAGTGGAGAGGTTCGACCAAACGGAGGCGCGTGCCACTCCCGGCGGACTGACCGGCGCTCTCCACTTCGATGGCGGCGAAGAAGGGGACCGTGCAAGTTGTTGGCAGGACGTGCGCAACTCCGGAGGCTTCGTGCGGGCACAAGACTGGCTCTGGCGTTAACGGGAGGGGGGAACTACAGACAGAAAGAGTTTGGCTCCTCAGGTAGGACTCGAACCTACAACCCTTCGGTTAACAGCCGAATGCTCTACCATTGAGCTACTGAGGAACGTGGGTTGGATGCTTGGCGGGTTTGGGCCCGCCGTCACTTGAGATTACAGCAAACTTGGGCTTTTACTGTCAACCGACGCGCCGAAGAACCCACTGCGGAGGCTCCCCGGCGAGGGCGCGGATGCTCCTTCAGAATTCCGGCTGAAGCGAAGGAAAGCCGCGTCTGGCACGGCTTTCCTTCGCTTAGCTTAGTTCCCGAGGCTTACCGTGCGGGCGATGATCACGGCAGGGTTGCTGCGGAGTTGCACCATCGCGGCTTCGCTGGCCACGCCGTCGGTTTCTACCACCGCGACCGCCTGTACCGGCTTCCCCGCGCTCGGCTCGCGCTCTTCGCGGCCCAGGGAGAAGTTCGCGATATTGATCTTGTTCGCGCCGAGCACGTTGCCCACGTGGCCGATCACGCCAGGCACGTCGAGGTTCCGCATGTAGATGAGGTCGCCCGCCAACGGGACTTCCACCGGGATGCCGTCCACACGAAGCAGACGGGGTTTATCCATCACCACCGTTCCGCCGACGCGGGTTCGGCCGGTGGAAGTCTCGATCTCCAGGTGAATCGCGTCGATGCGGCCTTGCCGAGCATGGTGTTGTTCACTCACGCTGAGGCCGCGGGATTTCGCGATCTGCATGGCGTTCACGACGTTCACCCGCTCACCGGAGCGGCGCAGCGCTCCGACGACACCGGCATTCCGAATCAACTGCGTATTATCGGCAACGTGAC
>JADLCF010000239.1 GCA_020847315.1 Bryobacterales bacterium
AGTAGAGAGAAATCGCTTCCTCATGCTGGCGCGATACCGGGAGATCGGTGGAAATCGAAGGAGAATTCTCAATCTGCACCCGGTTCAGTTCCACGGGAATGGATCGTTCGAGCCAGTCCGGGACGCCAGCCACCGTGGGAGAAATGAGCACCTTCCGCCCCGGCAGCCAACCGCCGGTATCGATCACCAGGTACCGGACATTCCAGCCGTGGTCGTCGAAGTAAAAATCACTCACGTGGCCAAAAACGTCGTCTTCCGCGTGAACTTTGAATTTCAAGAGTTCTTTCAAGCTGCGCATCACTCTACCTTCCCGCGATAGGAGGTTTCACGGCTGTATTCTGTTTCTGAACCGGACGGGCGGGGGGGCGGGGTAGAGGAGGCTATCGGGAGGAAGCCCGCGGCGCGTTCGCGGCCACCGCGGGCTTGCAGCGTGCGTTAGTCGAAGAACGGAAATAGCTTCTTCAATTGCTCTGGACTCGGGCGCGTGCCGTACTCGCAAACCTCAAAGGCTTCCGCGTGCCGCACCTTGTCACCTCTCTCCTTGCCGTAGAGGCGCTCAAGCGCGGCTCTCGTGGCGGCATTGGGCGGGCCGAAGCGGGAAGTGCCGGCCAGCCACGCGCGGCGCGCCACTTTGTCCTTCGGTACCTGATCCAGAATTCCTTCCGTCCACGGCAGCCATTCGTAGAACTGCGAATCCTGCGCGTCGAGCGCGGAGACCTTCTTCTCGATCACGTCGTCGATCGAGACGGCGATGTCGGGCCGGAATGGCGCGGGCTTCTGGAAGCCATCCGAGTAGTACATGAAGACGGGATTCTTGCGCAGCGGGGGCACCTCCGGAACGACGTTCGGGACGATCACCATGTAGGCGGCGTCCTGGACGAGAATGCCGGTGTAGCGATGGTCCGGATGATAATCGTTCGGCCGTGGAGCGATCACAAGATCGGCCTTCCAGCCGCGAATGGCGCGGATGATTTCCCGGCGCACTTCGAGCGTGGGCATCAACTCGCCGTCATGGTTGGGAAGCACCTGGTACTCGTCAATGCCGAGCCGCCGCGCGGATTCCTGCGTTTCGTTATAGCGTCGGATCGCCAGAGCCGCGCCGCCGATATCCTGATGGCCGGCGTCCCCATTGGTTACCGAGAGAAACTTTACGTGATGGCCGAGCGCCGCGAACTTCGCCGCGGTGCCGCCGAACTTGATATCGCAATCGTCCGGATGCGCGCCGATGGCGATGATGCGCAGCTTGCCGTCGCCTTGCGAGAAGGCGGCCAAGGTGCAGAAGGAGAGTGCAAGAAGACTCAACAGAATGCGTTTCATGATGAGTTATACGCTATCGGATTCGCATGGAATTTTCCAGTGTGCCGATCTCGCTCAGGCCGGCGCGCCAATCTCGTTCTTCACGAGGCCTTCCTCGCGAATCGGCCGGGGCTCACAGTTCATCACAATAGGCAAGGAGTTCGCTGTTTGGAAACCCGTATCGCCACATTGCTCGCATCCTGGGAGATTGCCCCGGATGTACGCCATTTTGTCTTTGCCATCGAGGGTGAGCCGGAACTCCATTTTCTTCCCGGCCAGTTCGTTTCGTTCACGGAGCAGATCGATGGCAAGGCCATCACGCGCGCTTACTCGATCGCGTCCATCCCAAACGGGAACCGTTTCGAACTGTGCTTGAATCTGGTGAAGGACGGCCGGTTCTCGCCGAGGCTGTTCGCCATGCGGCCCGGCGAAACCGTTCCGATGAAAGGTCCTCTCGGGACGTTCACCCTGAGCGAGCCTTCGCGGGAATCGCTCCACATCGCTGTTGGGACGGGCATTGCCCCTATTCGCGGCCTGCTGCTCGAGGCCCGTCGCGCGGGGGCCGCGCCCGCTACTCTGATCTACGGGGCGCGGCACGAACATGGGCTGCTCTATCGCGAGGAGTTTGAAGCAATGGAGAAAGAGGTGGGCAAGGATCGCTTTCGATTCCATCCCACCATCACCCGTCCGACAGAAGCCTGGAAGGGGGCCACAGGCCGCGTCCAGGTACACCTCGAACCGGCCCTCAACGGCAGGACGGACGTAAATGTTTACGTCTGCGGCATGAAAGAAATGGTGAATGACGTCCGCGCCTGGCTCAAAGAGCACGGTGTGGATCGAAAGCGGATCCATTTCGAGAAGTACGATTAACCGGAACGCTGGCGCAGCAACTCGAATCAACCTCCCGTGACCTTGCGCTGCTGGTAGATCCCCGCCGTGTAGCAGCCCGCGGCTTTGGCTCCGCCATCCACCCCCAGCACCTGCCCCGTGATGTAGCTGGAAGCGGGCAGCGCGAAGAACAACGCCGCGTGCGCCACTTCTTCTCGCGTGGCCAGGCGGCCCGCCGGGATGGTTAACGCACGCTCGCGCAGGGCTTGCTCGCCATAGAGATGCACCATCATGTCATTCATCACCGGTCCCGGCGCCACGGCGTTCACCGCGATGCCGAGTGGGGCGAGTTCAACGGCCATCACGCGCGTCAGGCTTTCGAGCGCGGCCTTCACCGGCCCGTAGGCGGTGAAGCCGGGGCTCCCCATGGAAGCCGCGATACTCGAGATGTGGATAATTCTCCCGGACTTGCGCGTAGCCATATCCCGGGCGGCCGCCTGGGAGCAATAGAGCGCCGCGCTCATGTGAACATCGAGGTGCTGCCGCCATGTCTCCTCGCGGAAGTCGAGGAACGGTTCCATCTTCACTTCGCCCGCATTATTGACGAGAATATCGATCCTCCCCAACCGGTCGATCGCGCCGCTCGTTAGCGCATCGCAATCGCCTTTGGAGGCGAGGCTGCCCACAAATGGATGCGCTTCGCCGCCCTCCTCGCGGACCCGGGAGATTGTATCCTCAACCCGCCCGGAATCCCGCCCGCACACGGCGACAACGGCCCCATGCCGCGCGAACGCAATGGCAATGGCCTGGCCGATTCCCTTGCTTGATCCGGTCACCAGCGCCACCTGATTGGCGAGGGGGCGAACTCCATCCATGAGCGATTCCTCCATCCGAAAAGCACGGCTCCGCGCGATTGCAGCGCTGTTGCAGGGGGTGAGCGCCTGGCAACGTGCGATATGCCGCATCCTGGCCTTCTAGGCTACCTGATTTTGGCGAAGCGCATCCCTAATGTCGGCGCGAAGAATTCCGATAGATGCATTTGCATGGGATTTCCTTCAAGCAACAGTAATATTAGCTAACCGAATTGAGTGTCATGCGGGTACTATCGCGTTGTCCTACGCCTAAGTGATGGATAACGCAGGACATGACCGCACTTTGGAGTAGAGGACTTGGATCTGGCTTCAGGGAAATTACCTAGTACGTATGGACCATGGAGTACGGAATTGTCCTAAAATGAAGTACGTATTCCTAAAATTCAGCGCGGCCAAATACTTCGAGCCGCAAATGGGAGTGGATCGGGCAAACCTGGCCGATTTCGCTTCAAGGAGAGGTGCATGATACGCATTGTCGGGTTCGTTTGTTTGGGTTTGCTGTTACTGGTGTCGAATTTGGTGGCCCAATCCAGCACGTCGCTTCGAGGCATCGTTCGAGACATGACGGGCGCGGTGGTTCCGGATGCGACATTGACGCTTACGAATACGGCCACCGAAGCGTCTCGCGCCGCCACCGCAGGCGGAGACGGCACGTACGTGTTTTCCCAGATCGCTCCCGGGCTTTACCAGCTTAAGGCAGCCGCTCCGGGTTTCAACGATGTGCTGATCAACGATCTGCGTCTGCTCGTGAACCAACCGGCCACCCAGGATGTGACGTTTGAGAAGGTCGGCGCCATGGCCGAGACCATCTCCGTGACGGCGGATGCCGTGCTTCTGAATACCACGGACGCTTCTCTGGGAAACGCGGTCGGAACCAAGCCGGTCATCGAACTGCCGTTCAATGCGCGTAACGTAGTGGGACTCTTGTCGCTTCAGCCCGGCGTGCTCTATGTCAGGGAAGACGGGGATCGCGCCAATAATGACGCCCGCGGCGGCAACGTGAACGGCGCCCGGAACGACCAATCGAACATCACCCTCGACGGCGTGGATGTCAACGACCAGATGAATCGCGATCCCTTTACGTCGGTGCTCCGCGTGACGCTCGATTCCGTGCAGGAGTTCCGCACAGTGACCTTGAATGCGCAGGCCGATCAGGGCCGCTCATCCGGCGCGCAAGTTTCCATGATTACCAAGAGCGGCACGAACGATCTGCATGGATCCGCCTACTGGTTTCATCGCAATAATGCCACCTCCGCAAACGACTTTTTTCTGAAGAAATCGCAGCTTGAGGGTGGGCTTGAGAACAAGCCGCCTAAACTCATCCGCAATATCGGCGGCGCCTCGCTCGGTGGGCCGCTCGTTCGCAATCGCTGGTTCCTGTTCGGCAATTGGGAGCAGCGCCAGGACCGCAGCGAGACCATCGTAACGCGCTACGTCCCCACGGCGGAAATGCGGCAAGGCATCCTGCGATACCCCACGGAAGGCGGCGGCACCCGGACCCTCACGCCCCAGCAACTCACTGCGATCGATCCGCGAGGAGTGAACCAGGCGGTGCTCTCTCTGTTTCAGCAGTACCCGCTGCCTAATGAATTTGGCATGGGGGATTCGCTGAACATCGTCGGCTACCGCTTCGTCTCCCCCATTCCTCTGACGTGGAATACCTACATCGCGAAGACCGATTACAACGTGGACGCCGAAGGGAAACACCACCTGTTCGTGCGCGGCAACTTGCAGAACGACCGCGTGGGTGGAGCGCAGCAATTTCCCGGCCAAGCGCCCAATTTGAACACGCTCACCAATTCCAAGGGTTTGGCGGTGGGCCTCACCTCCGTACTGGGCGCGAACGTGGTGAATGACTTCCGTTATGGTTTCACCCGGCAAGGCTGGGAAGACGCGGGTATCGCCACAACGCCGCTCGTTTACTTCCGAACCATCAACTCCCTGAGCGGAACCGATCGGAGTTTCCGCGCACTCATTCCGGTGAACACGATTGCGAACACCGCAACCTGGACCAAGGGCGACCATACGATGAGCTTTGGGGTGCAATTGCGAACCGTTCGCAACAGCCGGCTGACGAACCAGAGTTCGTTCTCCAGCGCGTCTGTCAACCCCTCCTGGCTCGTGGATAGCGGGGCGGAACTGAATGCGCCCTTCCCTGACATGGATCCGAGGTTTCGCGGGTCGTTCCGAGACGCCGCATCGTCGGTTCTGGGCCTCGTTACGCAAGGGAACGCCCAATACAATTACCGTGCCGATGGGTCCGTGCTCGCGGAGGGCGAGCCTGTGCAGCGCAATTTCAACAACAATGAGTATGAGTTCTTCGCTTCGGATTCCTGGAGGGTCAAGCCGAACCTGACGGTTACCGCCGGGCTTCGCTGGAGCCTGATGCCCCCGGTGGAGGAAGCGAACGGCCAGCAACTCTCCTCCGATATTCCCCTCAGCTCCTGGTTTGGGCTTCGCGGGTATCTGGCCTCGCAGGGCCGCCCGCAATCGGAGGTTCCGCCGATTTCCTTCGTCACGAAGGAAGATCCGCGCTGGCGTCCGCTCTATCCTTTCCACAAGAAGAACTTCGCGCCGCGTCTCGGCATCGCCTGGTCTCCTGGTTTCAATGATGGCATTGGCAAGCTTCTGTTCGGCGGGGCTGGCAAGACGTCCATTCGCGCGGGCTGGGGCATGTTCTACGACAACTTCGGGCAGGGCATCATGCGCCGCTACGACGCCACCGCTTTCGGCCTCTCGAATGAACTGGTGAATCCATCCGCGACTCTCACCGTCAACTCGGCGCCCCGCTTCACCAGTTTTACCCAGATTCCGAACGGGGTTCTTGAGCCGGCGCCCCCCTCCACGTTCCCGGCCACCTATCCGGATTTGTTCGCCATCACGAACTCGGTGGACGACAGCATCGTGCCGCCTTACAGCATGACGATGAATTTCAACATCGGGCGCGAATTCGGGAACGGGATCTTCGTTCAGGCCGGATACGCGGGCCGTCTGGGCCGCCGCCTGATGTCCCAAACCGATCTGGCCGCGCCCACGAACCTGAAGGATGCCCAATCCGGGCAAACCTACTTCCAGGCCGCGACCGCGCTGGCCCGCCTCGGGTTGGCCGGAACCGATGTCGAAGATGTGAAACCGCTGCCGTTCTTTGAGAACAACTTCCCCGGATTGGCCGAACCCGGGCTCTCCGCCACGCAAGGCGCCTACAATTACGTCGCTGGAGTGGCGCCGGATTACACCTATGCGCTCTACCTGCTCGATCCCGTTGTCGGCGCAAGCAAGTTCGGCCCCAATGCGTTGTTCAACTCGCAGTATTCGTTCCTTTCCACTTGGCGGAATATGGGCAGCAGCGATTACCATTCCCTGCAACTGAATGCCCGGAAGGCGTGGAACAACGGCGATCTGATCGACTTCAACTACACGTTCTCGAAGTCCATCGATCTCTCCTCGTCGTCGGAGCGTGTCGGCTATTCCACCGGCGTCATCACGAATCCTTGGGAGCCGGGCCTTTTCCGCGCGGTGTCCGATTTCGACACCACTCATCAATTCGCGGCCAGTGCGGTTTACAACCTCCCGTTCGGGACCGGTCGGCGTTTTCTTACCAACCTGAATGGCTTTGGGAACGCGCTTCTCGGTGGCTGGCAGCTTTCCACCGTCTGGCGCGCCACCTCCGGATTCCCGACCGGCGCGAGCAACGGAGCCTCCTGGCCCACCAACTGGAACATCGGTGGAGACGCACGAGTGGTGGGCAAGATCCCCAAGACGGGCGGCACGAACAATGCCCCCTCCGCGGTGGAATCGAGCGATTCCAAGGGCGGCCCCAATATCTTCGCGGACCCGAAGGCCGGGTTGGCCGCATTCGATTTTGAGTTACCGGGCGGCGTGGGCGCGCGCAACATCATGCGCGGCGAAGGCGTCTTCCAGTGGGACACCAATCTGGCGAAGAGCTTCACCATGCCCTGGAATGAGAACCACCGCCTGCAGTTCCGTTGGGAAGCCTATAACATCCTGAATACCGTCCGCTTTGACGTGTACGATATGTCGATGGACCTGACTACCGTCTCCACCTTCGGCAATTACCAGAGCACGCTAACCGAGCCGCGCACCATGCAGTTCGGTCTGCGCTACGATTTCTGATTGCCGCGGCGGATTCGCGTTCGAACACAGGAAGAGGGCCGCATTGCGCGGCCCTCTTCCTGTTATCTCTATCGTGCTCTTGCAACCCGCGCCGGGCGCCGGGCTATGCGGGCGGCCATCTAATGCCGTGCTTCGTCCAACAACTCACAGATTGATCGCAAATAGGCTTCCGCCGTCTTGTTGGGCATATCCGTCCCATGACGGGCGGCAATACGGTCGATTGCCACGCCGAAGCAATCCGGCTCCACGAGTTCGAATGCCTTGTCCACGATCTTCTTGACGTCCTGCGCGGCCGCCGTGCTCCCGGCAACGGCCGTTTCGGCCGCCGTGCATTCCACAACCAGGCTGGCCACCACCCGGCCGATCTTCGCTTTGATGCGCGCGATGTTTGCCATGTCCATAGGAACACCTCCTCCGCGGCGGGCCACGCCGAAATCTGTCAATGCAATCTGGAACTAGGGATTCTACCGGATTCCCGCCGCTTCCGCCAGGCAGAAGGTTCAGCCGATCCTTCCGAATCCTGTCCGCCTTAGCCGGGTGGGCGCCAACTATCGCGGGCCCGGACGTCGCTGCCGGGGGCGGGGAAGCGCTTCTCGCCGGGTGAGGGCGCGAATGCCGGATTCTGTTGCGTGGGCATGGTTGCTCCGGTCACCTTCATCCAGGCGAGCATCTCTTTCAAGAGCGCGTCGCGCCTGGAGCGGTTCTTCAAGGCGAGATCCACGCGTTCGCCGATGTCTTCGCGCAGGTTGTAGAGTTCCACCGCCGCGTTCGAATCCCGTCTCTCCCAGCCTCCGTCAAGTTGCCACTCCTCGTGGTAAAGCAGCAGTTTCCAATCTCCCTTGCGCATGGCGGTGACGGGCCGCGTCCGGAAGACTGGGTCCCGCCCGCGCACCACGGGGTCGTTCAGATAGCCGGGGAAATGCCAATAGATCGCCCTTTCGGCAAGGGCGCGCTTACCGTGGAATAGCGGTGTCAAACTCTTGCCGTCAAGCGGGTAATTCTCCGGTGGCTGCGCATTCGCCAGCGCGAGGAACGTTGGGTAGAAATCCAGATTGCTCACGGGCGTTTCACAGACACTCCCCGGCTTAATCACGCCGGGCCATCGAGCCAGCATCGCCTCCCGGATGCCTCCCTCATAGTAGGCGCCTTTGCTCCCCCGCAGCGGTTCCTGGGAAGATTGCTGTGTGCCGCCGTTGTCGGAGGTGAAGAGCACAACCGTGTTCTCAGCGAGGCCTAGATCCTTGAGCTTGTCGAGCACGATTCCCACCGCGGCATCCAGGTCGTAGACGCAAGCGGCGTACATCGCGGCGCCATGCTGCTTGCCCTTCGGTTTCGCCCGGAACTTTCGGATCGAATCCGGCCGCGCTTCGAGCGTCGTGTGGATCGCGTGCTGTGCGATATAGCAGAGAAAGGGCCGCTCCCGGTTCGTCTCGATGAAATTGCAGGCCGTGGCCGTGATCGAAAACAACCCCTTAGGATCATCGTCGATGCCGCGCGGCCGGTTGGGATCGGGGAAGCGCGAATCGTAGTATGTGCCGAAGCCCTGGGCCATTGGCGCGCTGCCGCCCTGGTTGCCCAGGTGCCACTTCCCGAACAAGCCAGTGGTGTATCCCGCACTCCGCATCGCCTCGGCGAACGTGATCTTCCCGGGGTCCAGGTTTACCTCATTCGGAATCGGCTCGAGGCGCATCTCGTTTACCGGGCCGCGCTTGGTGCTCTGGACGGCGTAGACCGCGTGCCGTGGTGTGTATTGTCCCGAAAGCAGGCACGCTCGGCTGGGGGCGCAGTTTGCCGCGCCCGCGTACGCATTGGTGAAGGTCATGCCCTCGCGGCGTAATCCATCGAGGCGGGGCGTCTCCATGAAGTCGGACCCGTTGAAGGGCAGGTCACGCCAGCCCAGATCGTCGGCCAGAATCAGCACGATGTTCGGCGGTCGCCGCGGTTGCGCGGGCAGCAGCGTGGCAGCGGTGGCCGTTGCAATTCCACTCAATAGGAAGTTGCGCCTTGATGATGACGCCGTGGAGGAAGAGTACATCTGAATCTGCTCCCGATTCCGCGAGAAACACCACGATACACCAAAGCGGGCAGCGCGGAATAAAGGGAGGCGTGCCGATCCGGGCGCTCGCGCGAGAATGGGTTGGTGGCCTCACTCGACGATCTCAAGCTTGCGTATCGCTTGTTCATGCGGGCGTACCCCTACCGGAAGGTGGAATGGAGGCCGGGCGCAACGCTCAAGAGGCCGCTGCCGGAGGCGGAGGTCGCGGTGGTGACGACCGCGGGGTTTTACCTCCCATCGCAATCGCCCTTCGATGATTCCATTCGGGGCGGAGACTGGAGCTTTCGCGAGATCCCGGTGGATGCCTGCCTGGACTCTCTCCGCATCGGCCACAAGAGCGACTCCTTCGACCACAGCGGGATCGAAGCCGACAAGAATCTGGCGCTGCCACTGAACCGCTTGCGGGAGATGCAATTGGAAGGGGAGATCGGCGCCATCGCGAGCATTCATTACAGCTTCATGGGCTCCATCCTCGCCCCGAAGCGGCTGATCGCGGAGAGCGCGCCCGCAGTGGCGAGACTTCTGATCGAGAGGGGAGTGGATGCCGTGCTGCTGACCCCCGTTTGACCGATGTGCCATCAATCCGTCGGATTGATCCAGAGCATAATTGAGGCCGCCGGAATCCCCACGGTTTCCATCTCCCTGCTGCCGGAGGTAACGCGAAAAGTGGATCCGCCCAGAGTGCTGCGCGCCGATCGTCCCTTGGGCTTTCCGCTCGGCGATCCGGGCCGCAAAGAAATGCAGCGCAAGATCCTTCGCGAGGCTCTCGCGCTGCTCGCCGAATCTCCTCTACCCGTATGGCAGAGGGCGGAGTTGGAAGCGCTTCCTATCGGTTAACCGGTGGAATGCAGGCTATTGCGTGAGTGCGCTCCACAGCACGCCGGCGGCAATGGCCGAACCGATCACGCCAGCGACGTTCGGACCCATGGCGTGCATGAGCAGGTAGTTCGTCTTGTCGGTCTCCTGGCCGACGTTGTGCGCCACCCGGGCCGCCGCGGGCACCGCCGATACGCCCGCCGCCCCAATTAGAGGGTTCACCCGGTTCTCGGGCTTCAGGAACAGATTCATGATCTTCGCGAAGGTCACCCCACCCGCCGTCGCGACAGCGAACGAGGCCGCTCCCAATACGAAAATCATTATCGATTGCGGGGTGAGAAAACTTTTCGCTTCCGTGGATACACCCACGCTAAACCCAAGAATGATGGTGACCGTATCAATCAGGCTCGTGCGCGCGGTGTTGGCCAAACGCTCAGTGACCCCGGATTCCTTCAGCATGTTTCCGAAAAAGAGCATACCGAGCAGGCTGAGCGCGCTCGGCACGATGAATGCCGTTGCGATAAAGCCGACTACCGGGAAGAGCATCTTCTCTTTCTTGGTCACTTGCCGCGCGGGCTTCATGCGGATCAGGCGCTCTTCCCGTGTCGTCAGCAGCCGCATGATGGGCGGCTGAATTACGGGCACCATTGCCATGTAGCTGTATGCGGAGACAGTAATCGCCCCTAGCAAATGAGGAGCGAGTTTCGAAGTAAGAAAGATTGCCGTGGGGCCGTCCGCTCCGCCGATGATGCCGATGGAGCCTGCCTCCGCCGGGTTGAATCCAAGGAAAAGAGCTCCGAAGAGAGTAGCGAAGATACCCACTTGCGCCGCCGCGCCAAGAAACACCAGTTTGGGGTTGGAGAGCAGCGCCGAGAAGTCGGTCATTGCCCCAATTCCCAGGAAGACCAGCGGGGGAAACCAGCCGTAGCGCACGCCGTGATAAAGAATGTTCAGCACGGAGAGATCTTCCTGGTATCCGATTCCCATCCCTTCCGGGAAAGGAATGTTCCCCACCAGCATGCCGAAGCCGATCGGCACCAGAAGCAGGGGCTCGAAGCCCTTGTTGATGGCCAGATAGATAAACAGGCAACCAATCGCCAGCATGACGACGTTGCCGGTCTGCACCAGGCCAAAACCGCTGTCGGCAAAGAAAGTCTGTAGGAATTCCAGCATGGCTTAACCTCTGATGGTGACGAGAAGGTCGCCCTCTAAAACGGTCTGTCCCTTGGAGATGTGGATCTTCTCCACCGTGCCGCCGATGATGGCGGCGATCTCGTTTTCCATCTTCATGGCCTCGAGAATCGCCAGGCACTGGCCGGCTTTCACCGTGTCGCCCTCCTTCACTTGCACGGCTTGGATCAAGCCGGGCAGCGGTGATTTCACGGCGCCCACGGAGCCTTGCGGTTTCACCCGTTCGGGCTGAGGCCCGCCGCCTACCACCACCTTGGGCCGCTCGATCCGGGTGGTCTGCTTCTGCTCGCGATGCACGTCCACGTCGAGGGTCACTCCGTTAACGGTGACGCGAGCGGTGTTGCCTTCAAAGCTTTCGATCGCTACTTCGTATGTGTTCCCGCCGATGGTGTACTTGAATGTGTTCATG
>JADLCF010000240.1 GCA_020847315.1 Bryobacterales bacterium
GCGCGAAGTGCTCCACGGTCTCCATCCGGAAATAGGCCTGAAAGACGTCTTTGCCGTAACAGACGGCGCCGTGGTTGGCCATCAGCAGCGCATCGTACTTGGGGATCAACGGCAGCATCGGGTCAGTCAACTCATCGGTCCCAGGCAGCCCGTATCCCGCCAACGGCACGCAGCCCATGGAGATCACCACTTCCGGCAGCAGCGCCAGGCTGAGGCTTCGCCCCGCGGTGGCGTAGCCCGTGGCCACGGGCGGGTGCGCGTGCACGACGCTCATGATATCGGGGCGCAGGTTGTACACCGTGAGATGCATCATGATCTCCGAAGTACGCTCCTTGCGGCCCTGGACCTTGTTCCCCTGCATGTCGACGATAATCAGATCGTCTACGTGCAGCATGCCCTTGCACGTCGCGGTGGGCGTGCAAAGGATGCGTTCGTCGTCCAGCCGGATGGAGATATTGCCGTCGTTGGCGGCGACCCATCCTTTTTCAAAGACGAGCCGGCCAACCTGGACAATATCCTCGCGTAGCTCTCGTTCTGTCTTGTGCATCTGAAACTGAGATTGTATCATCGCGCGAAGCGGCCGTCGAAACGGCGAGACACCGGGCGGCAGGAGTTTCGATCTCCGCATGGAGCGATCGAACTTCGTTGCCTTTCAGCCAATCGCTCGCGGGTTTCGTACCATGGAAACGGACCTATGTCGAACCTTCGTATGTGCTCGCATTGCCGGGCATTCCTCCCGCCGAACGAGAAAGTCTGCCCGTATTGCGGAAACCCGATGGACGCGAAGCCGAAGCCGGTGCATGGCGACGACCGCGTAGCTGGCTTCGTGCTGAGTTCGCGCCTGGTGAGTTCCACCTTGCTGCTGCTGAATTTCGGGTTCTTCCTTTTCAGCATCGTGCTGACCTACCAGGCAACAGGCCAGATGGGGTTCTGGAGCTTCCCAGGGCAGGTGCTCGATGTTCTCGGGGCCAAGAGCCCGGCAATTCGCCTGCACGGCGAATGGTGGCGGCTGGTTACGGCAGGAGTGCTGCACGGAGGCCTGATTCACATCGGGATGAACATGTGGGTGCTCTACGACATCGGTCCGCTGGTGGAGGAGTTCTTCGGCTCTTACCGCATGGTGCTGATTTACGTGCTCGGCTCCGTGGTGGGCTTCGGAGCGAGCTATCTGTGGAATTGGCAGGCGCTCAGCATCGGCGCTTCCGCGGGGATCTGCGCGTTGATCGGGGCCATGATCGCGTATGGATTCCAGTACAAGTCGCCCATGGCGGGGGCGATTCGCGCTCATTTCGTGCGCTGGGCCATATACCTGGTCATCATCGGGCTTATGATCCCGGTGATCGACAACGCCGCGCACATCGGCGGCTTGGCCGGCGGCTTCGCGATCGCGTACCTCACCGGGGCCAAGTCGCTCTTTGACGACTGGAAGGAAACGCTCGTCAAGATCGCGTTCTACCTCACCTGCGCCGTGGTCGCGTACTCGTTTTTTCAGGTTTTTCAGAACCTCGCGCGAGGCATGGGCGCCTGATCGCGTTCAACGCGCGGCCGGCCACGCATGCCCCTCCGGGTATCAACCCTGGGCTTTCAACACCTGGAGGCAGGCTTTCATGAAGGCGGGCAGATCGTCCGGCTTGCGGGAACTAACCAGGTTCTTATCCACGACGACTTCGGCATCGGTATAGTCCGCTCCGGCGTGGATCACATCGTCTTTGATCGCGAAGAAGCAGGTCGCCTTCCGGCCCTTCAGCATGCCGTGCGCGGAACAGAGCACCCAGGCGCCGTGACAGATGGACGCCACGAGCTTGCCCTCGTCGTCCATGTACTTCACGAACCGGTTCGCCCGGTCGTGACGCCGGATATAGTCCGGCGCCATTCCGCCTGGAACGACGACGCCGTCGAACCGGGATACGTCCAGTTCGTCATATCCGATGTCGGCCTTGCACGGGTAGCCGAGCTTGCTGGGGTACGATTTCCCCGCTTCCGGACCGGCGACCACAACCTCGTAGCCAGCCTCCCGAAGGCGGTAAAGCGGGTACCAGATTTCCATTTCCTGGTACATCTGTTCCGCGAGAATCACAATCCGGTTGGTCATACCTACTATTCTACGAAGAGACGGGCGGTGGTCTGAGCGGCCCGCCACCCGGGATTCCCCGGACAGGAGCGCGTGTGTGCGGCGGATTCGCCTGGAACTGAGCTACGACGGAACGGCCTACTCCGGTTGGCAGGTGCAGCCCGGTCAGGCAACCATTCAGGGGGAGTTGCAGCGGGTGCTGTCGCGGATCGAGGAGGCGCCGGTTACCGTGCATGGCTCCGGCCGCACCGACGCCGGCGTGCATGCTCTGGCCCAGGTGGCCGCGTTCGACCTGCGGAATCCGATTCCCCCGGAGAACTTACAGCGCGCGATGAACCGGCTGCTGCCCAGGGACATCCGTGTGAACGCGGCAAGCGAAGCGCCGCTCGACTTTCACCCGCGGCATCATGCCACGGCGAAGACGTACCGCTATCGCATCTACCGGGAGCAGGTTTGTCCGCCGTTTGAGCGCTTTTTCGTTTGGCGCCAGCACGCCACGCTCGATGAGACTGCGATGGAGCGATGCGCCCGCCTCTTCGTGGGCTGCCACAACTTCCGCGCCTTCGCCGCCGCGGACGAGCGCTATACGCCGGAAGCCGACATGCGCCGCACGATCTTTTCGACGGAGCTTCGTCGCGAGGGCGCCATTCTTTGCTTTGAGGTGCGCGGCTCCGGATTTCTGAAGCACATGGTGCGGAATCTGGTGGGCGCGCTCGTCGAAGTGAGCGTGGGGAACCTCAGCGAAGACGACCTGGCGGCCATGCTCCAGAGCGGGCGGCGCCACCTGGGCATCCGCACGGCCCCGCCCAGCGGCCTGTTCCTGGTGAGCGTGGAATACTAGCCCTTTTTGTCCACGAGAATCCTGCTAATCTGAGGCTTCGCGGTGAATCCGCGACTTTCAGAGGAGAACCCAATGCGTGTCGTAGCCGGCGTGGATCTCGGGGGCACCGCCATTAACTACACCCTGCTCAATGGCGAGGAGCAGTTCTTGATCGAATCGCTTTTCGAGCATCCCGCCCGATCGAAGGAGGGCCCCGAGATTTGCCTTCAACAGATCGCCGACGGGCTCGGGCTGGCGATCGAGCGGACGGGCGTCGCCAGCGGCGATGTCGTCGTGATCGGCCTCGATACGCCCGGCCCAGCCAGCGCCGCGGGCGTGCTAAGCGCGAAAGGCTCCACGAACTTCGTTCATGCGGATTGGGCCGGTTTCGACATTCGCGATGGGTTGGCCCGAAAGCTCGGCAAACCGGTCTGCTACTTGAACGACGGCAACGCCGGGGCGTTGTGGGGCCACTTCTCGATCTTCGGGGCTTCGAACCGGGCTACGTCGATCTCGGCGGTTATCGGGACGGGCCTGGGCGGGGGCGTCATCGTGGGGGGTGACGTGGTGAAGGGCCGCGCCGGGTTTGGCGGAGAGTTGGGGCATGTGTTGCTGCCGTGGCGCAGCATCCCGGGCGCGGAGACGATGGTGCCCCGGTGCAATTGCGGGAGAACGGGCGATCTCGAATCCGTCTGCTCTCTCACCGCGATCACCAATACGCTTCTGCCCCACTTTTTGGCGAAGGAGCCGGAGCACGAACTGGCGAGGCTCAACGATATCGTGAAGGCCGCCAAACTCGTGCGCGGGCTCGCGGAGAAGGGCGATCCGCTCTGCCGGGAGATCTTCCGTATCCAGGCCAATGCGCTGGGCTTGTTCTATGACCAGATGATCAACACTTTCGACCCCGACGCGCTGATCGTCGGCGGCGGCGCGGTCGAAACCGGAGAAGCGTTCCAGCAGTGGTTCCTCGAGCAGATCCGCGCCGGCATGCCCGCGCAGCGGGACGAGCAGAAAGATATCCCCCTCTATGTGATGCCCAACGGGGATACCGCGGGCGCGCGCGGAGCGGCCATCGAGGCGCTGAAACTGGCACGGGATGGCGGGCTCATCTAGACGCTCCGCAAGCCTCGCCAACCTGCGCGCTTCTAGGCCAGTTCCTTGACTGCGGCGATGATGTCGTTCACGGCTTTCTTGCCGTCCGAGAAGAACATCAGAGTATTATCCGCCGCGAAAAGCGGGTTGGGAATCCCGGCGAAACCGGGGCTGAGGCTGCGCTTCACGACAACCACCGTGTGTGCTTTATCCACGTCGAGGATGGGCATGCCGGCGATAGGAGAATTGGGGTCGGTGCGCGCGAGCGGATTCACCACGTCGTTCGCGCCGATCACGATGGCAACGTCGGTTTGCGCAAAAGTGGGGTTCACCTCGTCCATTTCCTTGAGCGCTTCGTAGGGTACGTCGGCCTCGGCCAGCAGCACGTTCATGTGGCCGGGCATGCGGCCCGCCACCGGGTGAATGCCATACACGACTTCCGTACCGCGGGCTTCAAGCAATTGGGCGAGCGCCCGCACGGTGTGCTGCGCCTGGGAAACGGCAAGCCCGTAGCCGGGCACGATCACGACGCGGCGCGCATTCTCGAGCAGCATTGCAATTTCTTCGGCGGAGGTGCTCTTCACCTTGCCCGCGTAAACATCCTCGCCCTTCTCCTTGGATGCCGGGGCCGCGCCCAAGCCTCCGAACAGGACGTTCGTCAGCGAGCGGTTCATCGCCTTGCACATGATCTGCGTGAGGATGATGCCCGACGCGCCGACGAGCGAGCCGGCGATGATCAACATGTTGTTGCTCAGGACGAAGCCGGTTGCCGCCGCGGCCAGACCCGAATAGGAGTTAAGGAGGGAGATTACGACCGGCATGTCGGCCCCGCCGATGCCGATGGTGGCAAGGATGCCAAGCACCGACGACGCGACGACCAGCACCCAATAGTAGGAGATCGATTCCGGCTGCAGCACCACCAGGACGCAGAGCGCCACGCTCGCCAAGGCGATCAGAGCGCTCAGGAGATGTTGGCCGGGGAAGACGATGGCATTGCCGCTCATGATTTCCTGCAGCTTGGCAAACGCAACGAGGCTGCCCCAGAAGGTGACTGCGCCAATCAGGCCCGAAAGCGCCGTGGCCACCGTCATCTGGAGGTCAAAGGCCGCTCCCGCGCTTTGCACCTCGATGAGCGCCGCGCCCGCCACGAGGACCGAAGCCGCGCCGCCGAACCCGTTGAGCAGCGCGACCATCTGCGGCATGCCCGTCATCTGGATGCGCACGGCCAATAGCCATCCGATGAGGGACCCGACGACGAGCCCCGCCAGGATCACTTCATAGCCGACAATCGCGCGGTCCAGCATCGTGGCGACGATGGCGATCAGCATGCCGATCGCGCCCAGCAGATTGCCGCGCACCGCCTTGCGCGGGTGAGAGAGGCCCTTCAGCCCGAAAATAAAGAGGGCCGAGGCGATCAGATAGGCGAAATTGATGGCAACCGGGGGCATCGTCGTTACTTTCTCCGGAACATCGCTAGCATTCGATGGGTTACCCAGAAGCCTCCCACCACGTTGATCATGGCGAAGACAACCGAGAGGAACCCGAGGATCGTGGTGAGGGTGGTGTGCTGGGTGCCCGCGGATAGAATCGCGCCCACCACGGTGATGCCGGAGATGGCGTTCGAGCCCGACATCAGGGGTGTGTGCAGCGTCGGCGGCACCTTATTGATCACTTCAAAACCAATGAAAATCGACAGTACGAAAATCGTGAGTGCGGCGACGAAAATTTCCATCATCCCTCCTGCGCCGGCGCGCCTGCTTCCGGCAATCCCAGCAATCCGCGAACGCGCGGTTCCACGACGGCGCCGTCGCGGGTGAGTAAGGTCTCGCGAAGAATCTGGTCGTCCGCATCAAGGGCCAGTTTGCCTTCCTTCGCCAGGTGCAGCAGGAAGGTGACGATATTCTTGGCGTAGAGTTGGCTGGCGTGGTGGGGTACGGTGGATGGCAGGTTGAGCGGCCCGTGAATGGCGACGCCATGCTCGACCACGACCTCGCCCGGGCGCGTCAATTCGCAATTCCCGCCCCGCTCGGCGGCCAGATCGACGATGACGGAACCCGGCATCATCCCGCGCACCATCTCCGCCGTGACGAGCACCGGGGCCTTCCTGCCGGGGATCGCCGCCGTCGTGATGACCACATCGCACTCGGCGACGACGCGCGCCATTAACTCGCGCTGCTTGCGGTAGAAGGCTTCATCCTGGGCCTTGGCATAGCCGCCCTGGCCCTCGGCGGCCTCGGTATCGAGCGGCAACTCCACGAAACGGGCGCCGACGCTCTCGACCTGCTCTTTCACCGCCGGGCGAACGTCATAGGCTTGCACGACCGCGCCCAGGCGGCGCGCGGTGGCGATGGCCTGCAAACCGGCCACGCCGACGCCGACAATGAACACCTTGGCCGGGGCCACGGTGCCCGCGGCGGTCATGAGCATTGGGAACATTTTCGGCAGAGCATTCGCCGCCACGAGCACGGCCTTGTAGCCAGCGACAGTGGCCATCGAGGAGAGCGCATCCATGCTTTGCGCGCGGGTGATGCGGGGCATCAATTCCATCGAAAGGGCGCAGGCTCCGGTAGCGGCGATGGCGGCGACCTCGTCGGGATTCGACAGCGGATCAAAAAAGCCGATCACGGCCTGGCCGGGCCGCAAGCGCGCCAGTTCCCCGGCGCTTGTATCCGGGTTGCTCCCCGCTCCGCGCACCTGGAACACCACTTCGGCTTCCCGCCAGAGGGCCTCCGGCGAGGGGGCAAGCCGCGCTCCCTTCTCCACGAATGCGGCGTCGGAAAACCCGGCGGCTTCTCCCGCGCCCGCTTCCACCAGCACGTCAAAGCCCGCCTTCACGAGCGACGGGACAAGCGCGGGCACGAGCGCCACGCGGCGTTCGCCCGCATCGGTCTCCTTTGGAACACCGGCGATCATGGATCGGACTCCTCCATAGCCAAAGTAAAAGGATACCCAAAATCAGAGTGACACTGCTGAAATTCCACGATAGCGGCTCAACATTTCCAGCCGCGCGGCGTGGAGCGAGAGCGTCAGAACGCGACGGCTGCACGGCTACTCCGCCTCCCCGCGCTATGCTATGCTTCGCTCAACGGGGAGGGACTTCCGATGATCGAGCGCAAGAAGGCTTCCGAATTTCCGCAGGAACTGCTGAATCTGTTTGACCTGTATGTGCATGGGGATATTGACCGTCGCGCTTTCTTCGAGGGCGCCAAGAAGTTCGCCGTGGGCGGGGTGAGCGTGGCGGCGCTGGTCGAGAGCCTTTCCCCGAATTTCGCCTGGGCGCAGCAGGTGGCCAAAGATGACCCGCGCATCAAGACGGAGTGGGCGGAAGTACCCTCGCCCAACGGGCTCGGCCGCATTCGAGGGTATCTGGTGAAGCCGGCCAACGCGACAGGCAAGCTCCCCGGCGTGCTCGTGGTACATGAGAACCGGGGTTTGAACCCCTACATTGAAGATGTTGCGCGGCGGGTGGCCACGGCGAACTTCATTGCGTTTGCGCCGGATGGGCTGACCACCGTGGGCGGGTACCCCGGAGATGAGGATAAGGGGCGCGAAGAGTTCGCCAAACTCGACCGCGACAAGATGATGGAAGATTTCGTGGCGGCGGCCCGGTGGCTGAAAGCGCGGCCGGATTGCACGGGCAAAATCGGCGTTGTGGGCTTCTGCTACGGCGGCGGCGTCGCCAACATGCTGGCGGTGAAACTGGGCGGCGATCTCGCGGCGGCCGTGCCCTTCTATGGCGGGCAGGCGCGAGGGGAAGATGTCGCAAAGATCCAGGCGCCGCTATTGCTTCAGTATGCGAGCCTCGATACGCGCGTGAACGCCGGGTGGCCCGCCTATGAGGAGGCGCTGAAGGCCAACGGCAAGAAGTACACGATGTACATGTACGAGAATACGAACCACGGCTTCCATAACGACACGACACCCCGCTACGACGAGGCGGCGGCCAAGCTGGCGTGGAGCCGGACGATCGATTTCTTCAACGCGAATCTGCGCTGAATGAAACTTTGACGGCGGCCTTGACAGACACAATGGCGCCGAATCATACTGAGAATGATAAATCACTCGTAGAGAGCGGCCTCATCGCGCGCTCCTGCGTTATTTTTCTGTGATGAGTACCGTTCCCGCTTCTCCGAACGTATCTGTCGCCCTGCCTCGCCGCGCCAAGGGCGGGCTTGACCGCGTCGGCATGATCATCTCCTCCACGTGCGCCGTCCATTGCGTGCTGATGCCCTTCGTTATTGGCTATCTGACCTACCTGGGGCACGGGTGGGTGGCTTCCGAATCCACGGAATTGCTGCTGGTTGGTTCCGCGTTTCTGGTAGCGATGGGCAGCCTTGTGCCCAGCTACACCAAGCATCGCAATCCGGCCGCGCTGGCGCTCTTCGCGCTGGGCTTGGCGGTGATCGCGGCCCTGCACCTCGCGCAGGTGAACCATGGCGCCGCTTATGGCGTTGCCATGGCCGCTGGAGGCGTTCTGATCGCCGGAGCCCATTGGTGGAACCACCGGTTGTGCGCCTGCTGCCAGCGGCACGACCACTAACCGGGCCGACCGGGAAGATTCACTCCCTGAAACACAACTCAAGAAGGCTGGAGTGGCTTTGGAGCCAGGGGAAGGTCTGTGCCCAGTTGCCCAGCTCCGGGGAGATAGTTTTGCAGGAAGTGCCGCAGGATTTCCTGCTCCGTGCGGCCTTGCCGGCGGATGGGCGAAGGGAATCGCAGCAGCATTTCGATACAGCGCGGATCTGCCACGCGCAAGTAGACGCGCGGATCCGCCGATGGGGAGTGGATGAAATTGTGAGTATGCTCCAGGCTCTCCATCCAGTCATGCGCGGGCTCCAGAAACTCCCGGCAAACCTCATGGATACTGTCTAGCGCGACTTTCTCGGCGCGGGCCAGATCAAGTTCCGGCGTTAGTTCCAAGGGAATGCGGAGGGTGTGCACCACGTAGCGGCCAATCTTCGATTCATTGAAGACGGGCGTATCAAGCAGCTTGGAATTGGGCACGATGATGGAGCGCCCGGTGGGCATGTGGAAGTCGTGGCCCGGACCCACTTCAAGCAGCGTCGTCGTGAGCAGCGAAATATCGATCACGTCGCCGCGCACGGCGCCCCACTCGATGCGATCCCCCAAGCTGTAGGAGCTGCCGATGGCGCGCACGGCGGAGCCGCTCAAGCAGAGGATGAGTTCTTTGGTCGCGATCACCATGGCGGCGGCAAGCGCGACCACGGAGAGCAGGAAGGAATGGATCGCATTGGCCCAGACGGCCGCAAGGCCCAGAAACACGAGCAGCGCCGTGGTATTGCGGGAGCCGGCAAGCCAGCGCGTCCGCTCCTCCGCACTGCCGAGCCGGGGCATGACGATGCGGTTCGCGATGGTGCGAATCACAATCAGCGTCGCGACGAGGAGGATGGAGAAGATCAGGTTCCGGAGGTGGTCATTCGCCAGAAATGGCGGCCATTCTTCGCCCAGATTGATTAGTGTATCCACGCAGAGCCTCGTTGTTGCCGCGTCATGGGATGACAATCTTTCCGCGCCAGGGGTCGCCCGCTACCGTTTCGCGCGGCCCGGGCTCCGATGCAGGCCTCGGCGTCATCTCACCGATGGAAGGAGCTAGAGCAATGGGCGGTGGCGGCGGCGCAGCTTCCCGTAACGGCGGAGCGATCTCCCGTGAATCCACCGGAAGCAAATGAGCATGTTCGGCGGCCCAGCGCGCGGCAAGCCCGTTTAGCGGGCTTTTCACATTGTATTCCTGATAGGCGATCATGCGCCCGATGCGGATGATCAGATCGTCGAGGCCTTCCGAGGCGGCCCAAAAATCCCCGATGCAGACGGTGGTGTGATCAAAATTCGGATGAAAGAGCGGGGTGAGAATCCTGCACTGGGGAGCGCGGCGCGGGTAGCCGAGCGAGAGGTTGACTTCCACCAGGTGCTCGCCGCGCTCGACGATATCGCCACCCGGGGCGACGGCGAGACCCTTTACGGAAAGAGCGAAGCGGTAGTGCTCCGGCGGTTGCCCTTGCTGGGCTACCAGACGGATGACCGGCCATCCGTCAAAGCGGCGGATGAGGGTTTCATAATCGAGGGCGAGGCGGCGTATCCGTGGAGAGATCATGAGGCAAATGGGAGCCGCGGCGCTACGGGGCGAGATAGCCTACCCACCCCAGAAAGGGCAACGTATCCGGCAGGTTGCGGAGGATGGTAAACAGCGTTGCCGCCACCACCAACCCAAACGAAATCCGGGAAGGCACGCGCAGGTCCCGAACACGATTGTCGCGAACGGCATCGGCAAAAAGCAAAACCCCGAACCACGCGAGCCCCGGCAGCAGCGCGACGAGTAGCAAGTTCGCATCCATCGCTTCCGCGAGTTGCCCGTGCAATAGCGCGTGCAATGAGCGCGCACTCCCGCAGCCGGGGCAGAAGAATCCTGTGGCGGCATGGATCGGGCAGGCGGGCAGGTACCACGATTGCCGGGGCGGCGAGGCATAGAGCACGCTCGCGCCCGCCACGCCAAGGGCCGCCAGCAGCCAAGCCACACGGCGCGGGGAAGAGGCGAGAGATTGAGCTGAGAGCGGCATCATCGTGGCCGGGCGCCTCCCCAGGTTTGCAGCCTCCGCACTTCGTCGAGGCGGTATTGGATCCAGACTGGCGCAATCAAAAAAATGAGGTTGGTGAGCCAGCCAATCACCACAAAGACAGTGAAGATCCCGCCGAGATCGATGCGGGCCGCGCCCCAATGCGCAGTGGCTTCCGAGAGGCTGCTACTCATGGAGATAAATCCGGCAATGGAGGCGATGGCGGCGCCAAGGGAAAGCACGAGGACGGGAATGGCCATCAACCCGCCGATCACCTCGTCCCCATGGCCCGCTACCTCGCCGGCGATGCCGCCGCCGATCGCAATGGCGATCACAGCGGGGATCAGCAGCAGGGGCAACAGCAGATACAGCGTGGCCCGGCTGCCGGGATCGAGCTTCTTGACCCATCGGGATTGCACAATGGACCAGATGTATCCGAAAAGGGTGCAGGTGCAGATGGAAAGGATCAGAACCAGCCACCAATCCATTCCAGGGGGCGGCGGGATTTGAGCGGGGATGGCAGAGACCATGGGCTGCATGGGGTAGCCCGCGCCGAAACCGGGCGCGCCGAGCGCCTGGGGGGCGCGATGAAAGCCGCCATCCAAGCCGGCACCGCCCATGGGTTCCGCCACGCCGGATTCCGCGAACGGTGCATTCTGGAATGGCTGCGCCACCGCCAGTTGCGTGAGTTGGGCGGCGGTGAGCGGCAATCCCCCTCCCTCCGGTTCCAGGCGGTCTTCCGGAGCGATGTTCCCGGACGCCAGGTAGCGCCGCACGTCGTCTGGCGTGTAGGGGCCGTAGCGTGTTCCGCCACGGTTGAGAAAATACATCATCCGCGCAGTCTCCCATCTCCACCCTGGGCGTGGAAACGCCGTCAAACAAGCCTATGTCCGGCCGCGGAAACGCTTATTTCCGAGCGGCTTCATCCCTATTACGGTGCGAGCGCTCCGGTCTTTTTCCATTCCACGATTCGTGACATATGATACTGCAGATAATACATTCCCACGAAGACGGTGAGCACCGGATTCAACCGGAGCTGGATATTTTCGACGGTATTGAAGTAGGTCAGCATCTCCTTTCGCATGGCCAGCTCCGCCGCGAAGAAGAGGCCCAACCCGGCCAAGGAAATCAGAACCGCGATTCCAAGGAAGAAGAACATGATTGGCAGACTCAGATCCGGGTCCTTGGGAGCGGTCTCCACCAAGGGAGAGAAGGCGCTCAGGGCGATCGACGCAACATAGGTGATCCCGAAGGAAGCGGTGAGCAGCCAAATGGACCGGTTGGCGGGATGCAACTGCTTCAGCCACCAAGCCTGCATCAGCATCCAGATCATAGAGAAGAACCCGCAGGTGAGGATGGTGAACAAGAGAACCAGCCCCCAATGAAGATTCGGGGGAAGCGGCGCGCCGTTCGCCATTTGCGGACGCAGATACGCAGGGGCGTAAGCGCCGGGTGGGATGGCGGGCGCGGCTGCCGACGACATCCATTGGGAGAGTGGGCGATGCGCTTGCTCATCCTCCCGCCTTACGAGATCGTGCGGGAAAAGATGGCCGCTTGCGAGGTAGCGGCGCAGATCCCCTTCCGTGTAGGGGCCATACTCCCGCTGTTCCCGCTGGACGAAGTAGTTCATGGAGACCCGAACCGGGCGGCGCTCGCGATGGAAACTGCCGCCCGGTTGAAGAGGAATGTAAGGCGCGGCTCAGGAAAGGCTTCCCGTGGTCTTCCAGGTATTGATCCGATTGAAGTGGTACTGGAAATAGAACACCGCGAAGAAGATTACCAGGATGGGATTGAGCTTCAGATTGATGGGCTCCACGTTATTGAAGTAACCTTCGAGCGAAGCTTTCATATTGAACACCGCCAGAATGTAAAGAACCAGCAGCCCGATGCTCACGAGCGAACCCATGCTTGAGACCAGCGTTCCCAATGAAGAATCCGGCATGGCGATCGAGAGTCCAACTCCGCCGAACGTCAGCGCGAGCACGCCAACGTATCCCACGAGGTATAGGATCAGGAACTTCTGCCCTTTGCTCTGAGGGTCGAGCTTCTTGAACCATGCGGCTTGAATGAAGAGCCAGATGAGGGCGAAAAGGCCACAGGTCAGAATTGCGCCCACGACCACGATCACCCAGTTCATGTTGGGAGGCAGCGGCGCGCCGTTCTTGAGCGTACCGGCCCCGCCCACGCCGGCGGCGCCCCCGAACTGCTGAACGGCGGGCTCCGGCGCGCCCCAGGCGGGAGTGACCGGAGCGGGGGAAGAAAACCCGGGGTCACTGCCGTAAGCGGGAGCGCCACCGTAGGCCGGTCCGGCGCTGGTTCCAAAACCGGGAGAAGGGGATGGAGCAGCATAGGATGGGGGCGTCGGGGTGGGCTCATACGAAGGCGCTGGAGAGGGAGCGGGAGTGGGAGTATAGGCAGGCTGGGATGCCGGAGCGGGTGTTGCCGCTTGCGGCTGGGCCGCCTTGCCGCCCACAATATCCTGCACGGTCAGCCAGCGATCCGTGCCCTCCGCGCGCACCAGATCCGTCTCGACGATATTCCCCGAGCTTAGGTACTGGCGGATATCGGCGCCCGAGTACGGTCCGAACTCCTGATCGCCCCGCTTAATCATGAACATCATGGCAGATGATTTCCCTTCGATGCGTATTGCGGCTCCCTTCGCCGCGCTCACACCCGACCGGCTGAAATCCTATTCAGCACAAACCTCATAGCATGGGGTGGCCGCTGCCATCCCGTTCCACCTTGCAGATTTCCACCAGAGCCCAGATCCAAACGGCGGGCGCAGCCAGAAAGCAAGTAAAGGCACTCACGCAGAGTTGAATAATACCAACACTCATGCGATTTGCATACAGGTTATGCACGCCCAGATAACCAAAAAAGAACCCAAGCAGCGTGTATGTCCGCCGATCGGTACTAGGCGCGACTTCTATGGCAGTTAGCGAGAACGAGGACCTATCCGGCTCGGAGAGGCCAAAAATTGCGTTTGCCGCGCTGGGCAGAGGGACGTAGGGCTGCGCTGTATCGTAGGGCTGCGCTGTATCGTAGGGCTGCGCTGTGGCGTTGGGATCCGCTGTGGCGTTGGGATCCGCTGTGAGGGGAGGATCGCCCGGCCCGCTGGGCGGCGGGGGCACGCCGGTGGTGGCGGATTCCGGCCTCGAGGGGCTCCAGACATAAGGCGGCCCGAGTTCGCTGCCGCTGACGACGACTTTGGCTTCTTCCACAGGCGCTTCGGCACAGCCGAATACCGTACATCCGCCGTTCTCCTCCCAGCACTCGGCGTGGTGAGGGGTTGCGCAGCCGGGGCAGACGATGAGCGCCGCTTCGTCTTCCATCGGCGCGCGACAGTATGGGCAGACGGAGTTGCTCATTGGCGCTGCCGCTCCTGATAGAGGAAGCTATAGCGGCCGATCCGCAGCAACTCGCGATTCTCCAGCAGTTTCTGCTTGATGGGCTGACCGGAGGCGTAAACAGGGCCATGCGCCACCACCCAGACGCGCGAGCCACGCAATTCGAACGTGGCGTGCAGTTCCTGGATGGCGAGATCCTTGAAGAGATAGATGTCACACCCCTGGCTGCGGCCGAGCGTGGTGAGAGGCTTGTAGAGGATGAATTGCTTGCCGGCGAGCGGCCCGGCGGAGACGTAGAGCCATCGATCTTTGAGCGCGCTCTCGACGAGGCCGATCGCCACGCCGGTGGCCAGGCCGAACAACCCAAACCCGACGCCGCGGGATAACGCGCCGGAATCCATGGCCATGGCGATGGGATCGAAGAGCACGCCTCCGATGCCGGCCCCGAGCATCCCCCCCAGCAAGCCATAGAGCAGTTTTTTTCCGCTCAGCCCGACCACCCCATACACCAAGCCTGCGCTCGCGCCGAACAGAACCCAAGCGAGCGCGCGGCAGGCCCACCAAGCGGGCGATTCCGGCGTCAGCGTGCCAGACCCCGCGACGATTGCAAGCAGGATGTTGTAGAAGATGTTCGCGATGAAGTTGAAGATGAACCCGAGCGGGATGCCGAGGCCCAGGGCAATCGCGCCGCGAATGAGCGCCTTGCGGGTGGAACGCTCCACGACGCTTTCCGCCATGGCGCAACCGGTGCACAACACCGCCACCACGGACGGAATCATCAGCAGATCCGCCCAGTTGGATTCGAGGCCGTCTTGAAAGAAAGGTTCGACAATGCCCCATCCCGCCAGTGCGCCGAGCAAGCCCGCCGCGCCAAGGTAGAACCAGCTCCGCAGGAAGAGCTTGCCTTTCCCTTCAGCCTGAATCAGGTCCGGCGATGCCGTATCCCGGATGTTGCCATAGGAACGAGACGCCGTAGCGGTTTCGGCCGTGGGGACTTCCGCCAGGGGATCGTTCGAGGGACTGACGATTGCAATCTGTTCGAGGTCTTCGGCGGTGATGCGAATTCTACCGGACTCTTCGTTCATGCGGCCTCTCTCCTCCATCGATGGCGCGCCCTCCCAAAGGCAACTCGCGCCCCACGGGCAAGCGTTAGGTCACGGCGTTCTCGCGGGCGCGCCGGCGGGCGGCTCCTCCGGTGGGCGCTGTTCTTCCAACTGGCGCTGCCGCGCGCGATCAAGAGCGGACTGCACCTCCCTAGGAGAGAGCAGACGCCCGTCGGGCAAGGAATACATCACGATCGTGCGGGGCAGCAGAAGGACGCCGCCAGCGACGCCGGCGATGAACACAACGCCGAGCGCGAGCAACAAGAACAGCTTGCGGCTGAGCGAAGACTTGCGGGATTTCGGCAAGGCTTCCGGCGCATTCGTCCCTAACCTGCGCTGCGCGGGTTCTTCCTCCACGCTCACGATTTCGTCGGGTTCTTCGCCCTCGACGGGAGCATCCGCGGCGGTGGTCTCGATCAGGCGAATCTCGCGCACCCGGGTCACTTTGCCATCCACCCAGCCGAAGCAGCCTTCTTCATCCGAGTGCGGATCATAGACCCAGGCTACCTGGGCCGGGGAGGAGAAGAAATTCTCGTGAATAAACAGGTCTTGCCGCGAAAGGAAGATGCCGAAGCCGGGATGTGAGTGATACCAGCCAACGATCCGTTTCTCGGGGAACTCGCGATCCTTGACAGCGTAGATGTGTGCCCAGGTGTCCTGGGTAAAGGTGACATGAGCGCCGCCCTTCGCCGCCCCCTCCCCTTCGATGGACGCTTCAATCAGGGTAACGCCATCCACTTCCTCGCCGATCAGCACGCCGCAAATTTCCGCGTTCATCTCGGAGCGGGCATGGCGGTGGATGCGCTGCGCAACGCCGGCCGCGATGGCGACGCGCGCGCTGGCCGCCAGCATTTCCGGGGTGATCTCCGCAGGTGGATTGACCGGCGCCGGGCTCGAGTCCGCACCATTCTTCCGCTCTTTCATACCGCCTCCCCCACGAGCAATTGCAGCACTTGCGGAGCATCCCCTTCCATGATGTACGCGACCTCCGCATCGGCGGAACGCGCAACGAACACATCGTACAGCGGCAGGCCCCACTCGGATAGCGGCCGTGCGGCCCATTCTGGATTCGCGGCGAGATCCCGCCGGGTGAACCCGTGGCGGGTGACCACTTCCCGGACGGCTCCATCGGCGGGGTCGCGCCCCTGTTCGTAAGAGATGCTGCCGAGAGGGGCGAAGCACTCCTGGGTGGCTCCCGTCCCAGGATGCACCAGCTTCCAGATGATATCCCGGCTGAACTCGATGGTGACGTCGTCCGACCCCAGTTCCCCGGCGGCCAGATTCACAAGCGCCTCCGCCGTGAGGCGATCGGAGCGCTCGTTCAGCCGCACCACGCGGTCAAACACGTAGTGGCTTTGGCAATCCGGGTCCGCAGTGTACTCGGTAAGGTAGCTCGTGTGGTGGAGCCCCTCGAACACATATCCTTTACCGCTGAGAGTGGGAAGCCCGTGCAACAATTTCAGCGCTTCCTGCACCTGGATTCCCGCGATCACCGACGAGGTGGTGGGCGTGGTGGGCACCTTCCCCTGTTCCTCGTCGGCGCGCGTTAGCAAGTTGCAAGACATCCGACGCTCAAGGATCGCCCAATCCACTTCGCCGAGCGTGCATTCGTAGCATGCGGGCTTGCCGGATTCAAAGACACGGGCCACGCCGTTTAGTCCTTCGATCGCGCCATCCACCCAGGGCTTGCCCAACTTCCAGGCGGAGCGGTTGAGGAAAAGGCGTGCCTCGCGATTATCCAGGCCGCCCAGAATGAGATCCGCCCAATCGAACACGCCGAGCCCAAGTTGCTGCACCACGTTGGCGCGCATCCCCAGCACTTGCGCCTGGGGGTAGAGCGCACGGACGGATGCCGCCGCGGCTTCGGCCTTATCTCGCCCGATGTCACTCTCGCGGAAGAGAACGCCTCGGGAGAGATTGGAAACCTCGATCCGGTCCAGATCCACGACCAGGATCCGCCGGAAGCCGAGCAGCGCGAGGTTCTTGAGGATCTCATTGCCGAGCGCGCCGGCGCCCACCACGAGCACTCGGGCCGAGGCGATGCGTTCCTGATTCCACCAGCCCAGAAGGCGGAGGCGGCTGAATCGGTCTTCCGCGATCTCACCGGGAGAGACGCGGATCGGCTCAGGTGGCGGCATGGAGGTTACCCGGCGGTGATTTCCGGTTGCAGGCGCAGAATATCTCCGTCGGCGACGGCGGCTTCGGCGAGAGTTTGCGCATCGAGAATCTGCCGGCCGCTGTTCTTGTGGTGAAACTTGTAGCTAAGCGGCGCGCCATCGGGTCCGTTCTTCGGCAATTGCAGCTTATCGACGAGCACCGCGATGATCTTGCTGGCGACGGCGTCGTCGGGCAATTCCACGGGCACCCGTTTGTTCTCCGTGGAGTCATAAACGGTTACATTGATTACGGCCATCCAACGATCCCTTTCATCTGTGGCTAACGGCCTTCAGCGGCCGGCGTGAGTTGTGCGCTTTTTGGCCCGAACGCCGCCTGGTGCGCGCTTATCCAGCTTGCCATCAACTCCTTGCCATTGGCTTGAAAATCCCAAGGCCCGCTATCGAGCAGGGCGTCGGCGCGCACGGCAAAATTCAAATTCTCCGCATTGGGGTTGAAGCGACGGTCTACTTTATAGCTGACGACTCCAAGCAGTTCGCCACGGTCATCATAGACCGGTCCTCCACTATTGCCGGGACTCACGGGCGCGGAAATCTGCACCATTTTATCTTCATGCGTGCGCATGACGATGCCCGTGCTGAGCGAAAAGAAGTAGCGCTCCGGATGGCCGATGACGAACACGTTCCTGCCTGCCTCGGCCTGGCTGAAGGGCGCGATGGGCTGCACGAACGCACTCTCGCCCGCGCCACGCTTCATCCACACGAGGGCCAGATCGAGGTCTTTATGCCGCGCCACCACCCGCGCCTGGCCGTAATCGCCCGCCTTTGAGAAGACGAGTATCGTCTCCGGCCGGCCGCCCGGGTTCAACCAACTCTCTCCATCCACCACGTGCCGGTTGGTCGCCAGCAGAAAACCGGCCTTGTCCGCATGGAGCAGTAGGCCCGCACCTACGGCGGCCGTCTCCAAATAGCTATCGGGCAGCTTCCAATTTCCGGAATCCGGGCTGAGGACGAACACGAGCGGCGCGGTGCGCTGCGCCACTTGCTGGGCGTTCATCGGTTCGGCGGAGGGAAGCTTCGGGAACTCCGGCAGATACTCCAGAGCGGGCAGGGACGACACAAAACGCATCGGCCGGGGCGCCAAGAAGTATGCCATGCTAAAAAGAAGCGTTGTCAGCAGGCCGCTGGCGATCAGCAGGGAATTCAGCCATGCCGCCCAGGCGTGCCTGGGTTTTGGAGAGTGGTTGCGGAGCGCGAGGCGAACCGCGAGAGCCACCAGGCAAAGCACCGGAAGCACAAGCACGAGTGGCAATGTGGCAAGGCGCAATCCCAGCGAGAGTGGAGGCTTTTGCGCCGTCGGCTCGGGCGTAGTCCCGGCTGGCGGAACAATGACGTCCCGCACCTCTCGCGTTGTGACGACAATTTTCTCCATCGCCTCGTCCTTGAGGATAGTCTCCTTTGAGGATAGTCGAGGAGCAGCATTCCCTCAACGAGGCGGAATGATGCCGGTTTGAGAAAGCTAGTCCGTCACGAAGGAAGCGAGTTTCGCGATCCCCCCGAATCTGAGCCAGTGAGGTAGCCCGTTTGAACGCAAATGGATCCGGCATTGAGAGTGCGGAGAGGGCACTTGAATCCTTGGAGAGGGGCGCGCTGCTGCTCACCGGCGCCACGGGACTAGTGGGCGAGGCGCTGATTCCCTTGCTGCGCGTCGCGCATCCGCAACGGCCCATCGTGGCATTGACGCGCAACCCGGCCACATACCACGCCGCGGAGGTGCTCGCGATCCGGGCGGATCTCTCGCTCCCCGGCCTCGGGTTACCCACGAGCGTGCGCGTGTTGCTGCGGGACCGTGTGACGCAGATCGTTCACTCCGCCGCCGATATCCGCTTCCGGATCTCCGTCGAGGAATCCCGGCAAACCAACGTTGCCGGCACGCAGGAGATGCTAGCCCTCGCCGCGGAGTGCAAGCACCTGGAGCGATTCCTGCAAGTGAGCACGATTTACGCCGCCGGCAAGACGCCGGGCACAATCTACGAAGAGCCTCTCGATGGGCGCGCGGGCTTCGTGAACGCGTATCAACAGACGAAGAATGAGGCGGAAGGGCTGGTGCTCGAAGCGATGGCGCGAATCCCCGCCGCCATCACCCGTCTCAGCAGCTTGATCGGCGCGAGTTCCGGGCGCGTCCACCAGTTCAACTATTTTCACCAGACCATCAAAGCCATTCCGTGGAATCCGCTGCCCGCCATTCCGGCAGATCCGACGGCGATCATCGACATGGCTGCCTCCGATTGGACGGGCAGAGCGCTCCACCATCTCTACGAACATTGCTTCGAGCCAGGGCGCATCTACCACGTCTGCGCGGGTCCGGATCGCGCCTGGAGCGTCGCCCAACTGCTCGACAGCACCTACGAGGTCTTTGAGAGCCACCATCCGACGCTACGCTTGCGCCGCCGCCCGCGCATGGTGAGCTTCGAGGAATTCGAAGGGGTGCTGGCCAAGATCCGGCATCGCATCCCATCGGCCCTGGACCAGTGGCTGGATGCGCTCTTTTCGTTCCTGCCGCACCTCTCGATGCAGCAGCGTTTCGACAACTCGCGTACCGAGCCGCTTCTCGCGCGACAAGTGCCCTTTCCGTCGCTCGATTCCTACTACAAACAGGTGGTGGAATACTGCGTGACGAGCAATTGGGGCCGCAGCGAACCGGCGCCGGAAGCGGTGATGGCAGGCGGCTGACGCTGCGCCGGTTGAGAATAGGTGGCGACGGTCAAGCGAACCCGATGCCGCCGCGCGCAATTAGCTGGTCCGGGTGAGACGCACGGGCGCACCGATGGAGATGGTCCCCCGGGGAAAGCTCCGGTCCCGGGCCAGTGCAATCCCGTCCGCTATCCTTGAGCTTATGCACACGGTTTTGGTGAATCGCCGCGCCGCCGCGCGAGTGGAGCGGGGCCACCCTTGGATTTTCCGTTCCGATCTCGCGGGGGAACCGGATTCGCCGGCCGCCGCCGTGGTGCGCGTGCAGCTAGCCTCCGGCAAGCCCCTGGGCACGGCCCACTACAGCAGTACCTCACAAATCGCCCTTCGGATGCTGGCGGAACGGGACACGCTGATTGACGAAGCGTTTCTCTCGCAACGCATCGCCGCCGCGTTTACCCTACGCCAGCGGATTGTGCACGATTCGGACTCCTATCGCCTGGTCTATGGCGAAGCGGACTTTCTGCCCGGCCTGGTGGTGGATCGCTATGCGGATTGCCTCGCAATCCAGACACTCAACCAGGGGATGGATGCCCTGCAGCCGCTCGTCGTGAAGGTGCTTCGCGATCTGCTTCAGCCCCGGGCAGTCGTCGAGAAGAACGAAGCGCAAACGCGCTCACTCGAAGGGCTCCCGCTGCGATCCGACGTGGTAGACGGCACGCTCGACGGCCCGGTCGCGATTACGCTCAACGGCCTTCGTTTCGAAGTGGATCTGCTAGGCGGGCAAAAGACGGGATTCTTTCTCGATCAACGCGAAAATTATGCCGCCATCCGGCGCTTCGGGCGCGGCCGGGCGCTTGACTGCTTCACGTATGGGGGCGGCTTCGCGCTGCATTTGGCATCGGTCTGCGAATCGGTGGAGGCCGTGGATTCCTCCGCCGGGGCCGTCGCGCGCGCTCGCCGGAATGCGGAAGAGAACGGGCTCGGCAATGTGAGCGTCCGCGAGGCCGACGTCTTCCAACTGCTGGCCAGCTATCAAGTGGCGCGCCGCAGTTTCGAAACAATCGTTCTCGACCCCCCCGCCTTCACGAAGAGCCGCAACCGCAAGGAGGAAGCTGCGCGCGGTTACAAGGAAATCAATCTGCGGGCGCTCAAATTGCTCGCGCCGGGCGGCGTGCTGGTGAGTTGTTCCTGCTCTCACCACGTTTCAGGAGCCGAATTACTGGCCGCGATTCACGAAGCCTCGCTAGACGCACGGCGCCCGCTGCGGTTGCTCGAGACGCGCTCGCAAGCTTCCTGCCACCCCATTCGGCTGGGCGTGCCGGAGACGGAGTATCTGAAATGCTTCACTCTCGAAGCGGCGTAACAACGCCTATTCCGGTAGCAGCGTAACGCGCAGCTTCTCGCCATCGAGATCGTATTCCCGCACCGGGTGGTTCCCGTTGCCACCATCCAGTTCCGGCGTTCCCGTCCACAGTCGCGCGCACAGCGTTTCCGCCATGAAATGCGATCGCCGCGATTCGAGCACTCGTTCCACCCGCTCCGAACCCTGCACGGCCAGGCCGATGCGCTGGGTGTACTCGAGTTCGAGTTCTTTACGCAGAGTCTGCACCCGGTTCAGCACGTCGCGGTAAAGCCCCTCGTCCACGAGTTCCTCCGAGAGTTCCGTGCGCAGAATGACCACCGCCGCGGAATCGCCCGCCGCCGCGAAGCCCTCGCGCTCCACGATCTGGATCTCGATATCTTCGCTGTCGAACGAGATCCATTCGCCGGCGACTTCGAGGCGCGCTTCGCCATTTGTTAAGATCGCCTGCCGAAGCGCGGCTGCATCGGCCCCTTCGAGGGCCTTCTTCACCGCCGGCATCAATTTGCCCACGCGAGCGCCCACGCGGCGGAAGTTGGGCTTCGCCTTATAGTGGACAAACTCGTCGGCGCTTTCGAGGAAGCGCACTTCCTTGACGTTCAGTTCATCGGCGATGAGGCTGGCGTATGCCGACACCCTGGTCCGCAACCCTTCGTTCGCGACGACAACGGAGGCCTCAGAGAGGGGCTGCCGCACCTTAAGCTTATGGTCATTGCGCACGCGCAAGCCCAGCGAGACGATGGCGCGCACCATCGCCATCTCTTCGAGGAGACCCCGGTCAATGCGGGAGAGATCCGCTGCGGGGTAGTCACACAGGTGAACACTCTCGGGCGCCTCTGTCCCGAACGGGCGCGCCACCAAATTCTGATACAACTCTTCCGTCTGGAAGGGCGTGAAGGGCGCGGCGAGTTGGATCACCGTGGTGAGGCATTCGTAGAGCGTAGCGTAGGCGTCAAGCTTCGATGCGTCCATCCCCGCGGCCCAGAAACGGTCACGGCTTCTGCGAAGCCACCAGTTCGAGAGACCCTCGACGAATTCCGACAACTCCCGCGTGGCTTCATACGAGGCGTAATTATCCATCAACTGGGTGACCGAATCGGTCAATCGGGAGAGTTCCGAGAGGATCCAACGGTCAAGCAGCGCCCGTTCCGGCACGGGCCGGCCATGGTGTTCTTTCGGTTCAAACCCGTCGATATTGGCGTAAATCGTGAAGAACGAATACACGTTGCGCAGCTTGAGCGGGAATTCCTTTTGCAGGCCGCGCACGTTGCTCAAACTATGCCTGGTTGAGTTCCATGGAGGATTCGACGCCAGGAAAAACCAACGGAAGGCATCCGCGCCGGGCGCGGGCATCGCCGCGTTTTCCACGCGAATCCGCTCGTCCACCGGCAATCGCGGAACGGCGGCCGGCATCACGTCCAAGCCATTGGCGTTCGGCTTCACGCACAGCCTGCGTTGCGTTTCCGCGTCGATGACTACAACGCGGCGGGGCAACTTCTTCGCGGGCTTCAGGGCCACATCCACGGTGACGCCCTCCCCCCCCGGGCAACTCAGCCTCACGGTCGCACCCGGGCTGAGGTCAAGCCCCTCCAGGTCTTCACGGGCAATGAACGCGGTACCCGCTTCGGGCTCCACGCCCACGGGCGAACCGTCTACCACCGCGAAATCCATCGCCACGCGTTCGAGAATCACCTCTGGTGGGGTGTAGTTGCCTTTCGATTTCGATTCCTTCTTCCCCTCCGCGTCCGTTACGTGGCCGAGCACGATGCAGGTCTTGAAAGGCAGCGGGTACTCGCGGACTTCCATCCCCAGCCTCTGCTGGGTTTCCTTGCGGAAGACGAGCGTGGCGATCATCATCTGCGAATAGAACCAGCCGCGCGTCTGGTCAATTGCTTCGCTGATGAAATCCGCCGGGAACGCCTCGTTAAACTCGTGCTGACCCGTGTGCGGGAAACCCCACTGGGCGAAGGGCATCGCGCCGGAATCAAACCAGCAATCGATCACCTCGCTCACCCGCCGGTAGACGCCTTCCTCGCCGGGAACGGTGAAGGTTACCTTATCGATCCAAGGCTTATGCACCATCAAGTGCTCGGACAGCGTGGGATCGGCCGCCTTTGCTTCATCCCAGTGGGCGAAGGCTTCGGGGTTATACGAAAGGATCTCCTTGACGCTGGCTGGCGCGAGCATGGCGCCGCTCACGTCATTCACCCAGACATTGAGCGGCGTGCCCCAGTATCGCTCGCGAGAGAGAGCCCAATCGACGTTGTTATTGAGGAAGTCGCCGAAGCGGCCGTCCTTGATGTGCTCCGGCAACCAATGAAAGGTCTGGTTGTTGGCCTTGGCCTCATCAAGCATCGCCGTGGTGCGGATGACCCACGTGGGGCGCGCCATCTGGATGAGGGGATCGTCGTCCGCCCGCCAGCAATAGGGATACTCGTGGCGATAGGTTTCCCGGTGAACGAGCACGCCGCGTTCCCGCATGTCATGGATCAGGTCGCGGTCCGCCTCCTTCACCCATACGCCCCGATACTTGGGGAAATCTTCGTTGAAGCTGCCATCGGGCGCCACCGCGCAGAGCAACGGCACACTCAATGGGTCCTTGTACGTCTGCACGAGGGCGCGGTGCAGGTCATGATCCACCTCGCCGAACGCCGAAGCGATGTGCACGATGCCCGTGCCGGAATCGAGTTCCACGAAATCGGCCGGTAATACTTTCCAAAAGAGCGGCGTGGTTCCGCCGGCCGCCAGTTCCACCGCGCTCGCGCCATAGCGATCCCAATAGATATCGAACGGAGGCCGGTATGTGCGTCCGAGCAATTCCTTGCCCTTGAACTCGCGCAGAACCGGGAGCGTCTCGCCGGTCTTCTGGGCGATCTGCTCCCGCAGCGCCGCGGCCAGCACCAGTTTCCCGTGGCTGCTTTCCACCTCGACGTAATCGACATCCGCGCCTACGGCCGCGTACATGTTCGAGGGCAGCGTCCACGGGGTGGTGGTCCAGATGAGGAGCGCGGAATCCGGTGTATCCGTGAAGGGGAAGGCCACATAGACGGAGGGGTCATCCACCGTCTTATAGTTCAGGCCGACCTCGGCGGAAGAGAGGGCTGTACCGCCTTGCGGCCACCACCAGATCACCTTGTGGCCGCGGTAGAGCAACCCGGCCTTGAAAAGCTCGCTTAGTGCCCACCAGACGCTCTCGATGTAGCTCTTGTGGTAAGTGACGTAGGCGTCCTCAAGGTTCACCCAGAAGCCGATCTTCTCGGTGAGCCTTTCCCACTCGTTGGTATAGCGAAAGACGCTTTCAATGCAGCGCTTCACAAACGCCTCGACGCCGTATTCTTCGATGGCCGCCTTGCCGTGAATCCCCAGTTCCTTCTCGACTTCCACTTCCACGGGCAGGCCGTGCGTATCCCAGCCGGCCTTGCGCGGCACGTGGTAACCGCGCATGGTGCGGTAGCGGGGAAACAGGTCCTTGATCACGCGCGTCAGCACGTGCCCGTTGTGGGGCAGGCCGTTCGCGGTGGGCGGACCTTCGTAAAAAACGAACGGTTTGCCTTCTTTGCGAAGCAGGAGGCTCTTCTCAAAAATTCCGTGCTCTTTCCAGAATTGAAGGATCTCCGCTTCCACCTCGGGAAACGGCACAAGGGTCTCGGCTTTCAGGAACTTGGGTTCAGGCATGGATGGCTATATTCGGTTGCGATGGGTCTCCCGCGCGAACGCCCGCGCTCAACGGAGCGCTAGCAATGAGCGGGAAACCTTCATTGTAGCGCCGGGAGGCGGATCCGCTTCATCCAGCGGGCCGCAGCACTAAGAGATTGGAGGTTGGCGGCCATTCCGATCACGAGATTCGGGAAGGATTTCGCGCGGAGGCGGGCCATCCTGAAGGCGCCCGCAGGGCAGCCGGAGCCGAGAAGGGCAGGTGGCTTGCAATTCTGAAACTATATCTCTTAGTCTAATTTCACGAACAAGCGGCGCCAAAACTAGAATGACACTCCAGTTCTGGTACCAGAACAGCACTGGACCGAACAAGATGGCCCATTCTCTCGTAACGCCAACTTTCTATTGGCCTTCGACGCAGGATTCAATCTCCGGTTCTTAACCGGAGACACCGTTCCGCTTGCAACTATTCCAATCCTGCTAGATAATTACACATGTGAGATGAACTTAGGACTACTGATCTTTTGAGCACTTCGTTTGGAGCTTGTCGTCATCGAATCTTTCGTTACGACTCACCACTCTCGAGGGATTCATTCCGGGTTGGCGCGTAAGTTTAGGTCACATTTTCCTCAATCTCGAGGACTGCGTGGGCAGGGTTTCTTCCGTGGAATCTTCGCTTGCCAATCCGATGCTTGAGGGTGGACTTTAGGGGAGATTGGCAAATGAGAAAGTTAAAATTCTTGGGCAGTAAGATTTTTCTCGCAACCGCCTTATTGGTTGCATTCACGGGTCTCGTCTCGGCGACGCCCATCTTGAGCTTCTCGAGCGTGGATGGCGCTTCGATCGCCTTTACCGGCGCTACCAACACGTTCCAGTTCATGCCAGGCCCAGACGGCATGGATTTCCGGGTAACGTTGAACAACGCGGACTGGCCGGGAGGAACGAATTCACTCATCGGCTATCTTGGAGACGTCGATGGAACGTGGACGATCGCCAACACGGGCGATCCCGCGGCTGTGTCTGGACCTGGGAAGATGACGATCTATAACCCCACGCAGACGGCGTCGGTGACGGGTGATTTGGAATGGCTCTCCATTGGCTCCGTCGGCGTCGGTGGCACCATCAACGTGGGCGGCAGCCTGAACTTCTTCAACCTCGTCCTCTCCGGCGTGGACGCGAACCTGCAGAGACTCGCGGATGCGGGCGGCGCTAAGGCGTCTGTCACTTTCCAAACGTTCAGCGGTGACGGGATCCTCGCTCCGGATGGACCGGAAGAATGCACCGGCCTGATCGGCCAAGTGCGTTGCGATGCGAACACCAGTGCGAGCTACTCCGGGATCCTCGAAGCGCAGGTTCCTGAGCCTTCCACCATCCTCCTCAGCGGCGTTGCCCTGCTCGCCCTGGGCCTGATGCGGAAGCGCGGCGCAAAGCTCTCCTAGATCCTCAACGCGAATACACCCGCTATTGAGACGAACAGCCAACCGCGAAGGCGGTTGGCTGTTTCTGCGTTGAGGCATGCCGTGGCCGATCCGGTCTCAGCGGAGATGGATCTATCGGGGGCCTCAACCATTTGCTCAACGCCTACGCGGCTACTGGCTCCTTTAGAGTTGCTCGCGCACCAGTTGGGAGCACTACCGATCCGCGCCGACTCCCATGAGTCGCCTTGCACCGTTTCATCAAGCGCAACTTCATCAACCGCAACGGGACGCATTGCTGACAACCGCGAAATCCACGAGCGTCACGGAAGCGAAGAACGGTTCTCTGGATCTTCGGCCCACTGCGTCAGTTATGCGGTCTCCGCCTTGCAGCTAAGCCATGGAGGAGTGGGGGCTTTGAGCTATCGGTTTGCCATCGGTTCGGCGGTGATCGTGCAACATGCACGTGGACGGGCCATTCGTTTGAGTGATTCTGGAGGATGCTCCGGCGTGGACTTACCCGTTCATCGAAACCAAGCACGCCCGGACGACACGGAGGCGGAGTGGCCCACGGACAAGCCTGGGGCGAGGCAGAATGCCGGCGATTCGAGGACGGAACGGTCTTTTCAACCGGCAGCGTCCCGCAGGAATCAAGCGAGGCCGTCAGCGTCCAAGCGGATTGGGACTATAACGATCTTAAGAGGCTGTAACGATTCTGAGAGGCTGTCTCGAAAGATAAGCCGTCATGATCGCAGGAGGGTGGCGCGCCCTGAGAGATTCGAACTCCCGGCCTTTTGGTTCGTAGCCAAACGCTCTATCCAGCTGAGCTAAGGGCGCGCAAGCTCTTAGTATACCGCATTCGCAGGTGGGTCGCGTTTGGTGTTTTCCGGAAATTTGAGGCTTCCTCACACAGTAGCGGGATGGCAAATACGCATTCCTGCCGAGGCGTTCGATCACGAGGTGGAATTGGTGGAGCCAGGAAACGAAATGCCACGAGTGCGTCATGCTTTCGCACTCGTGGCCAGCGAGGAATTACCCGCACAAAACTCAAATTCCGCCCACGCGGTGCGCCTCCCGGTCGGCGCCTAGGAACCGCGCTGGATTTCGCAACGATCCATCGTTGCGGCTACGATGTACATGCCCGGATCCTTCGGATCCCGGGAAACTTCGCGCACCGATCTCACCACCCTGCCCTGGCCGCGCATGCTCACGCGCGCATCGTCCGCCAGTTTCTCAGGAAAATCGACAAAGAATTCAATCGGCGTGCCCAACTCCATTTGCTCGTTCAGCGCGAAAAGTACTCCCCCCCGGCTGATGTTCTTGGTAATCGCATCCCACGAAGAGCCCTGACGGCCGTATCGGGTTACCCGCAGAGTGAGCTGCATCGGATACCGCCGAAAGCGCCTTCGTTCCATTCCGGAAGCTTTTGCTGCCAATTCCATAACGTTCCCAGGTTTCCGTGATTGCTGGCTTCTCCGTAAGGGAGCCGCTTCTTTCACCAATGTCCGTCCATCGGCTGGTGAGGTTCGGCGCGATAGATCGAACGCTCGATTTCTTGCTCAGAGAGAGGCTTAGGATTTCCCTCACCCTCTCGTGCAGTACTAACAGGCCCAGGGAATTGCTTCCCCGTTCATTTGCCTTATCGATTCTGAGGATATCAGAAAAACCGCGAAATGTAGCTAGAATCTACATACGAACGCGTTTTAGTACCAAACTAAACTTAGTGGCTTCTCTACGACATCTCGCCCGGATGCTGCTCGGGATTGCTCTCGTCGCGCTCGGAGTCACGGGTTTGATTCTGCCCGTGATGCCCGGCTGGATCTTCCTCATCCCAGGATTGGTGATTCTGGCGGACTACTTCCCCCCGATTCGACGCCTTGTGGATGCCCTCAAGGCGCGTTTCCAGGAAGCTGAGGCCGCATTTCTCAACAGAAAGAAGGGCGGACACGAAGGCTCGGAGCCTCCAAACGCGGACCTCGGGGCGGATACCGGCTCTGCGGAAAGCGCTTCGACCACTGACTCCGGACAAGTTCCGTGAGAATCTAGATCGAGGAAAGGTTGTTCCCATGATTTCACTCTCCCGTTTGCTGCCGGCGCTAGCGCTGGCGGCGCTCCTGCTGCCGGCCCAGGATCTGAAGCTGGGCATTATCGGCACCGACACTTCCCATGTCACGGCATTCCCGGCCATACTCCACGATGCCTCCAGAGCGGACCACGTCCCCGGAGCACGGATTGTGGCCGCCTTCAAGGGTGGATCTCCAGATCTACCGTCAAGCGCCGACCGCGTGGATAAGTTCGCCGAAGAACTCAAAACAAAGCACAACGTCCGGTTCGTGGACCATATCGCCGATCTGTGCCCTCTCGTGGACGCGTTGCTGCTCGAAAGCGTCGATGGCCGCACGCACTTGGCGCAGTTTCGCGAAGCCGCCCGCTGTGGCAAGCCGGTGTTCATTGACAAGCCTCTGGCGGCAAGCTGGAAAGACGCCCTGGAGATTGCCCGCATAGCCCGCCAAGCGAATGTCCCCTGGTTCAGCACCTCCTCCCTACGCTATCAGCAGTGGGTTACCGATCTGAGCGGGAAAGCCGCGCGGGGCGCCATCACCTGGGGACCCGGGCCGACCGAGAAGACGCACGAACTCGATCTCGGCTGGTACGCCATCCACCCCATCGAAGTGTTGTTCGCGATCATGGGACCGGGCTGCGAAAAGGTGAGCCGGATCTCCTCCCCTTCGGGCGAGGTGCTCACCGGGTACTGGAAGGACGGCCGTATTGGCGCGGTGCGGACACTGATGCCCTATGGCGATTACGGCGCCGCGGTGTTTGGAGAGAAATCGACCCTGCAGAGCCCGTCGAAGGCAGACAGCAGCTACGCGCCGATGCTCACCTCGATCCTCCGCTTTTTCCGGGATAAGCAACCGCCGGTTCCGAACGACGTCACGATGGAGATTTTCGCCTTCATGGAAGCCGCCAACCGGAGCCGCGCCAAGAACGGCGCGCTCGCCAACCTGCCATCCTGGAAGTAACCGCTAACCGCCCTAAGGGGCGCGTCCCAGCCTTGAGATGAGCTGGGCCGCGCCCCCGCGAGTGGGGCCGTTTACCGCAGTATGTCCACGAGCGCACCTACCCGCCGGGAACCCGCCTCGCAAGTCTACGAGTTCTTTTCGAGGGATGGCCTCCTTTCGCGCTGGCATCCGAACTTTGAGTTCCGGCCGGGCCAATTGCAGATGGCAAGGGCCGTCGAAGCCGCGATGCGGGAGCGGCGGCATCTGATTGTCGAAGCGGGCACCGGCACGGGCAAGACGCTCGCCTACCTGGTTCCGGCGCTGCTTTCCGGCAAGCGGGTGGTGATCTCCACCGGCACGAAGAACCTGCAGGAGCAGCTCTTTTTCAAGGACATCCCCTTCCTACAGCAGCACATCGAGCGGCCCTTGAAGGTCTGCTACATGAAGGGGCGCTCCAATTACCTCTGCAAAGCGAAACTGTATGACGCGCGCACTTTGCCCATTCTCGACGGGCTCTCCGAGGTCAGTGAGTTCGAAACCATCGCCCAATGGGAGCCAGAAACCCAAACCGGAGACCGCGCGGAACTGACGGCGCTTCCCGAGGATAGCCGGGTCTGGCCGAAGATCGACGCTCGCGGCGACCGCTGTGCCGGGCAGCGCTGCCCGCACTTCGATTCCTGCTTCATCACGGCCATGCACCGCCGCGCGTATGAGAGCGATGTGATCATCGTCAATCATCACCTCTTCTTCGCGGATCTGGCGGTGAAAGACATTGAGTTCGGCGCGATCATCCCGGAGTATTCCGTGGTTGTCTTCGACGAAGCGCATGAAGTGGAAGACACCGCCGCGCAGTACTTCGGGAATTCCGTCTCAAACTTGCAGGTGCTCGACCTCACCCGGGACATTCGGAGCGTGATGCGCGCCCGCAAGCTGGATTTGCCCAACCTCGCCAGGGCGGCCGACTGGCTGGATGAAGCGAGTGCGCGCTTCTTTCAGATCTTCCGCGGCCCGGATGCGCGCGTGGGGTTCCGCGGATTTGACCAGCTCACGCAATCCCATTTGGAGCCGTATCAGCAATTACAAACGGCTCTTTCCCTCATCGGGAACAGCATGCGGAAAGAAAGTGAAGCGATTGGGGACTTTCTTCCGCTGTTCCGCCGGGCGGGAACGGTTTCCAGCAATCTGCAACTTTGGGTGGAGAGCCCGGACCGGGAACAAGTCCACTGGGTGGAGCGCCGCGGGAAGAGCATCGCGCTGCAAGCCTGCCCTATCGATGTGGGCCCCATTCTCCGCGAGAAGCTTTTCGGCAACATCGAGACGGTGATCATGACCTCGGCCACCCTCGCCGTCTCCGGCTCCTTCGATTTCATCGCAAACCGCGTGGGCCTGGAGAACCCGAAGACGCTCATCGTGGACGGCGGCTTTGATTATGAGAAGCAGGCACTGCTCTACACTCCGCCGGATCTTCCCGACCCCCGGAGCGACCTTTTCGTCGAGCGCGCGGCCGAAGCCATCTCCCAAATCCTGGCCATCACCGAAGGGCGCGCGTTTCTGCTCTTCACGAGCCACCAGCAGATGCGGCTGCTCTATGACTTGCTCGCGCCCGCGCTTCCCTACCCCTGTCTCTTGCAGGGAGACGCACCCAAGAACCACTTGCTCGAGCGGTTCAAAGAAACGCCAAACGCGGTGCTCTTCGCCACGTCGTCTTTTTGGCAGGGCGTGGACGTTCCGGGCGACCAGCTCTCCTGCGTGGTGATCGACAAGCTCCCGTTCGCGGTCCCCAGCGACCCTGTGGTCTCGGCACGGATTGAGAAAATGCGGGAGGAGGGGCGCGCGCCTTTCTTTGACTACCAGATTCCCCAAGCTGCCATCGCCCTTAAACAGGGGTTCGGGCGCCTCATCCGCAGCGGCTCCGACCGGGGTCTGCTCGCGATTCTCGATAACCGGATTCGCAGCAAAGCGTACGGCCGCATCTTCCTTGAGAGCCTTCCCTCCTATCGACTCACTGCCAGCCTCCATGAAGTGAAAGAGTTCTTCACGCCGAGGTAGTACTAATCGTCCTGGGTCGAGAGAGCTATTCCATTCGAGGAATAGTTGATACAGAATGAGAAAGAACCTGTAACGATTCTGCGTCTGCGATTCCCCATCGCTCTGTGGGAACAAATGGGGAAGAAACTAGCGCTGGAATGCGTAACACATGTGACTTCAGAGAGTTGGGAAAACATTCCGGCTTTCTGAGAAGCTAGCTGCGGTGAGTTTGACGATTGTGGAACGGAGAGGCGAATTATGCCACGGTACCTGGTAGACCTAAGGCCAAGGCTAGTAGAAGTTGAGCCCTTACCAAGAGTGGAGAGCGAACCGGCCAGGGAACCGGCCTCCAGCGAGCGCATAGACCGTTCGGCCGAGGCGGGGCCAATGGTGGTGGAGGAATCGCTCGAAGCCATGCTGAACGCCGCGAAGGAAGAACCGGCTCCGCAGAAACGCATTCTGATCGCGGGAGCAAGCGGCGCCATCGGGTATCCCCTGCTGAGAATGGCAAAGGACGCCGGCTACTGGGTTCGCAGCCTCTCGAAGAGCCGCTGGCGCGCGCCGAAAGTGAGCCTGCTGGCGGATGAACTTTGGTTGCGGGACGCCATGGATCGCGAGGCAATCCGTGGGATTTGCCAGGGGGCCGAAGTGGTGATCTCCTGCCTTGGCGGCAGCCTGGACCCTCGTGTTGAGGAGAAGCGCGGGTTCAACCATCTCGACTTTGACGCCAATCGCCACCTGCTCGACGAAGCCGTTGAGGCGAAGGTCCGGCGCTTTGTCTACGTCTCCGTCTACGGGACGAAATACTCGGAGAGCTCGGCCTTTGTGCGCGCGCATCGCCGGTTTGAGAACGCATTGAAGGAATCCGGACTGGAGTATACGATCCTTCGCTTTGCAGGCATTCACGCCACGCCGGACACCCTCATCAGCAATGTTCGGGAAGGGTACAAGCCCGTCTTTGGCGATAACAACTCCCGAACAAACCCGATTCATCCGGAGGACGCGGCAGAGATCTGCTTCAAGCACTTGAACGGGGGTCCGGAGATTGTGGAAGCGGGCGGACCGGACATCCTCACGCGACGGGAACTCTCGGAGATGGTGTTTGGCTACGCAGGAGTGACGCCGAAGTCATACCGGATGCCGCCGATTCTGAGCCGAATCGCGAGCGGCCTCGCCCGGCCGTTCAACCCTCGAAGGGCAAACTCGCGGGAATTCGCATTCCGTACTTCCCGCGCGGATGTCATCGCTCCTCGCGTGGGCACGCGCTCCCTGAGCAGTTACCTGCTGACGCATCGGAGCACAGCCTCACTGGCGCAGGAATCCGCCTGAATGAGGATCCTGACTACTGGCGCGCGCGGTTGGCCGCGCCACCGGGTGTGAGTCGCCGCGCCTATGGGTTCTGATGCTTGAGCCAGGTATCGTAGGCGTGTTTTCGCCCGCTTACGTACCGGATGGTTTCAAAGTATTCTTCCTGCCCGAGGGCGCGCGGATCCCCTTCTTCCCGCAGAAGGCGGTTCATGCGCTCCTGCAACTCCCGCTTGGTCTGCGCGAATGCGAGGTCTTCCGCAAGGTTCTTGAGGCATTCCGAGTCTTCGGAGACCCGGTACAATTCCTCCGCCGGGCGTTTACCGAAGGAGAGCCGGTAATACTCATCGAAGGTGTTGAGCAGGAAGTCCTTTGTGGGGCTGGCATCCACGTTCCGGTAGCCGGTTTCGGGGTTGCCCGCGGGCCAGCGCTCCGGATGATAATTCCGCACGTAGAGAAATTCGTGGGTGCGGATGGCGCGGACAGGGTATCCCCAGTCATGCGGCCGGCCGAGATCATGGCGCTCCTTGCCAATGAGCATCACATCGCGGGTTTGGTCGACAATGCCGGATTTCGTCGACTTGAGCACATCGAGGAAACTCTTGCCCGTCATCGTCGGAGCCGGCGGAAGGCCCGCGGCTTCGCAGAAGGTGGGCGCAAGATCGCGGAAATTGATGAAGTCGTCCACCGTGCGGCCACCCTTGACTTGGGCGCCCCAGCGGGCGGCCATCGTGATGTGGAAGGCATCTTCGTAGATCTGCCCCTTCACGCGCGGGAAGGGCATGCCGTGGTCTGAGGTAAC
>JADLCF010000241.1 GCA_020847315.1 Bryobacterales bacterium
AGACGCGCTTCTGGAAGAAGATGCTCATCCTGGTGGTCGAAGACGACGCGCAGAACGGCGTTGACCATGTAGACGGTCATCGCACAACCGCGCTTGCAATCGGGCCGTATGTGCGCCGCGACGCGGTGGACAGCACCTTCTATGCGCAGCAGAGCATGCTCAAGACGATTGAACTCATCTTCGGCTTGCCCAATATGTCGATCTTCGATCTGATCGCCAACGATATGCGCGCTTCGTTCACCGACACCCCCGATTTCCGCGGCTACACGGCCGTCAAACCGGAGCAGCCGCTCGACGCGGTGAACCCGCAGGTTACCGCCCTGAGCGGGCCCGCGCGCGAAGCGGCCGAGGCATCCATGAAGATGCGCTTCGAGGTGCCCGACGCCGCGCCCACCGATCGCGTGAACCGGATCCTTTGGCACACACAGCGGGGTTGGGATACGCCCTACCCCGGTGTGAACAGTTCTGTGTTCGCACCGCTTTCGAGCGATGTGGATGACGACGACCGCGAAGTTGTGGAGGAGGGCGAGCAATAGCAGGCCGCGGATGAATGTGCTGTGATACCGTAGCCCGAAAGAGGCATTGTGTCTCGAAAGGCCTGGAGTCCCGATGAACCGGCGTAATTTCCTTACCTCCTCCACCGCGCTTGCCTCCACTGCGGCGCTCCCGCGCCTGGCTGTGGCGCAATCCGGCAAGACGTACACCACCGCGCTGATTGGCGCGGGCTGGTGGGGCGGCAATATCCTCGGCGAAGCGATGGCCGCCAAGCGCAGCCGGATCGTTGGGATTTGCGATGTCGATAACCAGGCGCTCGACGCGACGCAGTCCAAGGTCAAACAGCTCACCTCCGACGAACCGCGCCGTTACAAGGATTTCCGGGAGTTGCTCGCAAAGGAAAAACCGGAGATCGTAATCGTCGCCACGCCGGACCATTGGCATGCCCTTGCCGCTATTGCCGCCATGGAGGCAGGCGCGCACGTCTACGTCGAGAAGCCCATCAGCCACACCATTCGCGAGGGAAGAGCAATGGTGAACGCGGCGCGGGCGTCAAACCGGGTGGTCCAGGTGGGCACGCACCGGCGCGTCTCCCCGCACAATATCGCGGCCATCGAATTCCTCAAGGCGGGCAAGGCCGGCAGGATTCACATGGTGCGCTGCTTCGTGCATTCCGGCGGGCGCGGTGGAGAGCCCACGCCGAACAGCGAAGTCCCGGCAGGCCTCGATTGGGAGATGTGGTGCGGCCCGGCGCCGCTTCACCCTTACAACAAGGCGCTTCATCCGAAGGGCTTCCGCATGCACCTGGATTACGCGAATGGCGTCATCGCGGATTGGGGGATTCACTGGTTCGATCAGGTGCTCTGGTGGAGCGAGGAAAAAACGCCCAAGAGCGCTTACTCCGCGGGAGGACGCTTCGTTGACCGCACCATGATGAACGCGCCGGACGCCCAGACCGCCACTTATCAGTTCACAGATTTTATCCTCGAATGGGAGCATCGCCGCTTCGCCGGGAACAATTCGGAGAAGCATCCGCTCGGCGCTTACTTCTACGGCACGGAAGGCGTCATGCATATTGGCTGGCAGGACGGCTTCACCTTTTATCCGGTGAATGCGAAGGCACAGACCGTCCATATGGACGCGCAACTCAACCTGCCGGACCGGCAGAACATCCGGGAATTGTGGGCCGATTTCCTCACGGCCATCGAGACGAAGCGCCGCCCCGTGTGCGACATCGAGTACGGGCATCAGGCAACCGTGATTTCGCTGCTCGGCAATCTCTCGATGAAGCTCGGCCGCAGCGTGAAATGGGACGGCGTGAAAGAGGAAATCCCCGGTGACGCCGCGGCAAACAAGCTGCTCGCGCGGGATTACCGGGGAGAGTGGAAGTATCCGGTCTAGCAGCGCCGGTTAGCGCTGGTTCGCCTTGAGGATCTTCTTGCGCAGCCGGATGGATTTGGGCGTGATCTCCACGAGTTCGTCCTCCCGGATGAATTCGATGGCCTGCTCCAGGTTGAGGAGCTTCGGAGGCACCAGACGGATCGCTTCGTCGGCGGAAGAGGCGCGCATGTTCGTGAGCTTCTTCTCTTTGACGATGTTCACATTGAGGTCGGCATCGCGGGCGTTCTCGCCCACGATCATACCCTCGTAAACCTCCGTGCCGGGCTCAATGAACAACTCGCCGCGCTCCTGCAGATTCCACATCGCGTAGGCGGTGGCCTTACCGGCGCGGTCCGAGATCAGAGAACCCGTGGGCCGGATTGGAATCTCGCCCTGCCACTCGATCCACCCATGGAACAACGAATTCATAATGGCCGTGCCGCGGGTATCGGTGAGTACGTCATTTCGAAGCCCGATCAACCCGCGCGACGGCGCCAGGAACTCGAGCCGCGCGCGGCCCGTGCCATTGTTCACCATCTTCGAGAGCTTGCCCTTGCGCTGGCCCATCTTCTCGATGATCACGCCGACGTAGACCTCGGGGAGATCGATCAGCAGCATCTCGATCGGCTCCTTGCGCATGTCGTCTTCCACTTTGGTGACGATCTCCGGCTTTCCGGCCTGCAGTTCGTAACCCTCCCGGCGCATCGACTCAATCAGAATCGCGAGTTGCAGTTCCCCGCGCCCCAGCACCTTGAAGCTTTCTGGACTGCCCGTGTCTTCGACGCGAATCGAAACGTTCGTGAGCAACTCCTTGTCTAGCCGCTCACGCAGCTTGCGCGATGTGACGTGGACGCCCTCCCGCCCTGCAAAGGGCGAGTTGTTGACGCTGAAAGTCATCGCGATCGTGGGTTCGTCGATCTGGATGGGGGGCAGCGGTTTGGGGCTCTCCGCGGACGTGATCGTCTCGCCGATCTGGATACCCTCTACCCCCGCGATGGCAAGCACATCTCCAGTAATTCCGAGCGTCTCGTCGATGCGGTTCAACCCCTCAAAGGAGTACATTCTCGTGATCTTCGTCTTCTGGAAACTGCCGTCGAGTTTCGCGATCGCGACCTCGTCGCCGTGGCGCAGCGTGCCGGAGAAGACACGGCCGATCGCCATGCGGCCCAGGTAATCGTTGTAGTCGAGGTTCGCTACCAGCACTTGCAAATCGGAGGCGGGGTCTCCCGTCGGCGCTGGAATCGTTTGCACGATCTGCTCGAAGAGCGGCTGCAAGTCCTTCGATGCGCCATCGCGTTCATGGTTCGCGACGCCGTCGCGGCCGATGGCGTAAATCACTGGAAACTCTAACTGTTCCTCGGTGGCGCCCAGGTCGATAAAGAGGTCGTAGATCTCGTTGAGCACCTCGTCGATCCGGGCATCCGGGCGATCGATTTTGTTAATGACGACGATCTGCGGCAAGCGGGCTTCGAGCGCTTTCGAGAGCACGTAGCGCGTCTGCGGCAGCGGGCCTTCACTCGAATCCACGAGTAGGATCACTCCATCCACAATTTTCAGAGCACGCTCAACCTCGCCACCGAAGTCGCTGTGGCCCGGCGTATCCACGATGTTGATCTTGTACTCGTGGTAGCGGATGCCGGTGGTCTTCGAAAGGATCGTGATGCCCCGCTCGCGCTCAAGCGCATTCGAATCCATCATTCGTTCTTCGACTGCCTGGTTGGCCCGGAATAGGCCGCTCTGTTTGAGCATGGCGTCGACGAGGGTGGTCTTGCCATGATCGACGTGCGCGACGATGGCGAGATTGCGAGTTTGAAGCGGGGTGCGCGTAGGACTACCGTTGGACATAGATTGGGTGTTTACTGGACTGAAGAATCGAAGCGGTTGATGTCAGATTGAAACCACGAAGCCGGGTGATTGGCGGACGGCGATGCATTTGGAAATCGCCGAAAGACGGCTTGCGCCGAGGGTCCGGTTGGAGGCTCTGTTCTTCAATTATAACGCGCAATGCGGAGAAGGCCGCCAAGAGCGCGTCGGGGCCCCCGGCCGATGAGCGGTGGGATGGCCTGTTCAAGGCGCGCGGAATTGCATCCGAGCTTCCCTTCGGCTTCGTTGACGTTATGGCTTGGTGCGATAGAGCATCCGTGGAAATGCGATCGTTTCACGCACGTGCTCAAGACCGCAGATCCAGGCGACACAGCGCTCAATGCCCATGCCGAAGCCGCCATGGGGGACGGCGCCGTAGCGGCGCAAGTCCATGTACCAGCCGAACGGTTCCGCCGGCAGTTGATGCTCCTGCAGGCGCGACATCAACAGGTCAAGATCGTGGATGCGCTCGCCGCCGCCGATGATCTCGCCGTAACCTTCGGGCGCCAGCACGTCCACGCCCAGCGCGACTTCCGGACGCGTGGGATCCGGCTGCATGTAGAACGCCTTGATGGCCGTGGGGAACCGGTCCACCATGATGGGCCGGTCTTGCGCCTCGGTGAGGATGGTCTCGTCGGTACCGCCGAAATCGCTGCCCCATTCGATGCCGCTGCCCTTCTCCTGAAGGATTCGCACCGCTTCGTCATAGCTCATCCGCGGGAACGGGGGCACACAGGCCTCAAGCTTCGCCGTGTCGCGCTCCAGCACCTTCAGTTCCTCGCGCTTCTTATCGAGCACGCGCCCCACCACGCTGCACACGAAGCGCTCGGCGAGTTGCTTCACATCCTCGATAGTGGCGTAGGCCATCTCCGGCTCCACCATCCAGAACTCGGTGAGGTGGCGGCGCGTCTTCGATTTCTCCGCCCGGAACGTGGGGCCGAAGCAATACGTCTTGCCGAACGCCATCGCCGTGGCTTCGTTATAGAGCTGGCCGGATTGCGTGAGGTAGACCTTCTCATCCTCGAAGTAATCCACTTCAAACAGGGTCGTCGTGCCTTCGCAGGACGCGGGTGTGAAGATCGGGCAATCCACCAGCGTAAAACCGTTATCGTCGAAGAAATCGCGCACGGCGCGAACCACCTCATGCCGCACGCGGAGGATGGCGTGCTGGCGCTTGCTTCGCAGCCAGAGGTGCCGGTTATCCATCAGAAAATCGATGCCGTGCTCCTTGGGCGTAATCGGATAAGGCTGCGTTTCGGGCACGCGCTGCAGCACTTCGACGGACTGAATGTCCATCTCATAGCCGCCCATCGCGCGTTCCTCCGCGCGAATCTTTCCCGTGAGCACAAGCGAGGATTCCTGGGTGAGATGCTTCAGGGTTTCGAACGTTTCCTCGGGCAGTTCGGCCTTCACGCCCACGCACTGCATCATGCCGCTGCCATCCCGCAGGATCGGAAAGACGATCTTGCCGGACTTGCGCAAATTGTAAAGCCAGCCGGCGATGGAGACGGTTTCACCCGCATGATTCCCGGCATCCTCAATCCGGATCCGAAGGGCGGAATCGCTCATGATTGGTTCTCCAGTTTCTCGAACACTTCTTTCACCCGGCCGAGCGGGTCGTTCATCGAGGGGTCTTCCTTCAACTCAAGCAGCAGCGGGACGCTTTCCGGCAACGTCCGCAGGCGTTCCATCGCCCGCTGCCAGTTCATCGTCCCGCCTTCGTGGACCATCGGGAAGAGATGCTTGTCATCCACACCGTTGTTGTCGTGGACATGCAGGGAACGGATGCGGCTTCCGAGAAGATCGAAGGCTTCGTCAAAGCCCTCCATCATGTTGGCGTGTCCCGTATCGAGACAAACGCCCAGGTTCAGGTGGGTCGTGTTAAAAAACTCAACGATCTTCCTCGCGCTCGAAAGCGCATTTGGGATATTCTCCACCAGCACTTCCACGCCGCGCTGGCGCGCGAAACTCTTCAGTTCATCCAGGGAATCGAAGGCCGCATCGACTTTGGCCATGCTCCACTCGTCATCAAAGCCGACGCCGATATGCTGGATCGCGTAGGAAAAAGGGAACGCATCCGCCAAATCCAGCGCGCGCTTGGCTTCATCCACGGCGGCAATGCGGTTCGCTCTCGATGGGCTGGCAATATCGATCACCGAACGGGGGCCGGACTTGCCCCAGCAATCGTCGCTGAACATCGGCAGGTGGACGGAATGAACCTTCAAGGGCACATCTTTCAGGAAGAGCGCCACTTCCCGAATCTGGTCTTCGTTGCGATAGTCCAGGTGCTGCCGCGCGCAGAACAACTCCACGAGATCCACGCCCGCGTTCAGAATCCGGTCGAGAAGGGCGGTGCTGAGCCTGTGGTTGGCGAAGAGGTGGGTGGAAATCGCGTGGCGCATACGGTGAAGCGGGTTGTAGATCGAATGCCCGTTGAAGTCTCAGGATACCCCACGCGCTTCGAGCAATCCGGGGTCTAGCCTCCCGTCTGGCCCGCTTCCTCCGCCGGCGCATCCCATCGGGGAGACTTCCCAGCTAAGAAGTCTCCGAGTTGCCCGGCCGCGAAACGCAGCCCGACGAAGAAGTCGCCGAACAACCCATAGACGGCGCTCACTTCGTCGAAGCGCATTTCATAGATCAGCTTCTTGAATACGATGGGGTCGTCGGCGAACAGATCCACGCCCCACTCCCATTTATCGAAACCGATGGAGCCGGAGATGATCTGCTTCACCGAGCCCGCGTAGCGGCGGCCGATCATGCCGTGATCGTGCATCATCCGCTGCCGGTCCGCCAGAGGAACCGTGTACCAGTTCTTCGCTTCGCCGCGATAGCGGTCCATGGGATAGAAGCAGCAATATCGGTTCGATGGCACTCGCGGCCAGAGCCGGGGCGCCATCGCCTTTCGCTGGCGCTCCAAGGTCTCTTCTACCCCTTCGTTCCACTCGGGAGAATGCGGTGCAAAGCCTTTCTCCGTGAACTCCGCGTGCATCTTCGAGGTAGACGCATAGAGGCCAAGTTCCACCACAGAAAGGTAGGAATGCGTGATGTCGAAAAAGTCGCGCAGCCGGAGCGCGTTCAGCCGCGTCTCCACTTCGTTCAACTCATCGAAGCTGTTGCGAAAGTGCACCAGCATCAGATCGCCCTTATGGCCGAGCATGGAGAACACCGCGCTGTATCCCGAGACCTCCAGCGATTCGAGTGCTTCCGTGGCTTCGCGGACCACCGCTTCCCGCTCCGGCGGCAGTAGCGCGTGCCACCTGTCCCAACGGACGCTCAGCATCTGATGCAATACCGCGGCGCCGTCGAGCGTGTAGGGAACCTCCGGCATGGGAACGGCGCTCTGTTCCCGGCCGGCACGAAGAGATATGGGGGTATCGGTTGGCGTGCTCATCCTCTTACCAGTGTATCGGCTGGTATCCGAATCTCGAAGCCGCGTTCTGTTGTATTGTTCATCTGAGAGCAATGCGGAACCCCGGTAGCATCCCGCGGACGAGGGTAGCGGCCTCTGCCACGCCTGAACCATCGGTAGGCGCAGTGTTCGGCGAATTGGCGCGGCACCCGGCCCACTACTTCGTCGCCAAATGGAATTGGAAGTCCGCTCTGACGAGCGCACTGATCCGGGGTGTGCTTTTCTTCGCGACGAACCTCACTGCGGGCTTTCGCGCGGCATCCTGGGCGCTGCTGCTGCAATTTGCCTTTCGAGCGGGAACATCGGGCTTCTGGGGCGCGTTCATTCAGGCGATGCGGCATGCCCAGCCACGCTGGTTGGCCGGTCTGGTGGTAGGCGTCGGATTATCCGCCGTCGTGCATAGTCTCGAATTACTGGTGCATTGGCTGGGAGGCACGCCGGAGTTGAAGCGCAGCGTCGCCGTCTCCATCGGCTTTACCGTGGTGGCAAGCTTCTTCAATTTGTACATCATGCAGCGGAACGCGCTGCTGGTGGGGGAGCACGCGCAATCGCTCGCGAGAGATATGGCGGCGATGCCGCGGCTCATCGCCGGCTTTCTGGCGTGGCCTTTCGCCTTGTTGTATCGCGCATTCCGCCCGATTGAAGCGTCGTCCGTCCCCGACGAGGAGTGATCCGGAAGCGCCGAATGAGGGCCGTGCTTCGTGTTGAAATTATCCGCCCAACCGGGCGCGAACCCGCTCGCTCAGCACTTTGCCATCGACGCGCTTTCCCACGAGTCTCGCCTGCACCGCCTTCATCATCGCGCCCAGGTCTTTCACGGAGCTGGCGCCGGTTTCCGAAACGGCTGCCTCGATTGCCGCGGACATCTCCGCATCCGTGGGCGCCGATGGCATGTAGCTCTCAATGATGAGTGCTTCCTGCTCCTCTTGCCGGGCCGAATCTTCGCGCCCACCCTGGCGGAACATCTCCGCCGCTTCATGCCGCTGCTTGAGCAGCGAGCTCAGCACCTGTAGCTCCGCCTTCTCGTCAAACGGCTTGTTCGCATCGGCCCTCGCTTTGGTGAGGGCGGTCTTGATCATGCGGATCGCGTCCAGCCGCACCTGCTCCTTGGCCTTCATGGCGGCCACCATATCCTGCTGTATCTGATCGAGGAGTGCCATACCCATTTGCTATTCTAAGGGATTCCGGCGGTATTTCTTCGTCGCCTTCCCCTTCCGGTAAGCGGCAAATTCGTTTTTCAGCCGTCTGGATCGATAGGATTCCTCCTTCAATGAACATCCTTATTGCCGAGCCATTATCCCCCGCCGGACTGGCGATCTTAGAGAAGAACACCGATTGGAACATCATCGTTTCGAGCCCCAAGGAGTATGAAGCGCACCTCGCCGAAGCGGATGCGCTGGTGGTCCGCAGCGCGGTGAAGGTCACCAAGGACGTGCTGGCGAAAGCGCCCAAGCTGAAGGCCATCGGCCGTGCCGGCGTTGGCGTCGATAACGTGGATCTGAACGCCGCCACCGAGGCCGGCGTGATCGTGATGAACACGCCCGGCGGCAACTCCATTTCGGTCGCGGAGCACACCCTCGCGCTCATGCTGGCGATGGCCCGTTTCGTGCCCCAGGCTACGGAATCCACCAAGAGCGGCAAGTGGGAAAAGAAGAAATTCATCGGGAACGAATTGCGTGAAAAGACCCTGGGATTGATCGGTCTTGGGACCATCGGCCGCGGCGTCGTGCAGCGCGCCAACGCCTTCGAAATGAAGATCCTGGCTCACGACCCGTTCGTGAATCCGGAGAGTGTGGCGGCAATGAACGTCACGCTGGTGAGCCTCGACGAGCTTTACGCCCAGAGCGATTTCATCAGCCTGCATACCGCGCTCACGCCGGAAACCCGGGGTATGATCGGCGCCGCCGCGATCGAAAAGATGAAGCCCGGCGTGCGGATCGTCAACTGCGCGCGCGGCGAGTTGATTGACTATGCCGCGTTGTTGGAAGGCCTGGAATCCGGCAAGGTGGGTGGGGCCGCGCTCGACGTCTTTGAGAAGGAACCCACCACGGGCGAAGAACCCTTCCTGAAGTTCCCCAACGTCATTGCCACCCCTCATATTGCGGCATCCACGGAGGAAGCTCAGGAAATCGTGGGCGTCCGTATTGCCCAGCAGCTCAGTGACTACCTGCGCGACGGCGTTGCCATCAACGCGGTGAACATGCCGCAGTTGTCTCCGGCGGAGTACAAGTCGGTGGAACCCTACATGTTGCTCGCGCAGCGTCTGGGCGAGTTCGCCGCGCATATCGCCGAAGGCAACATGGTGGCAATCCGCATCACGTACCACGGTCACGTTGCCGATAATACGCAGTTGATTCGGAATGCCGGTGTCGTCGGAGCGCTGCGCCGCTCCGGTGAGCGGGTGAACGTCGTGAACGCCATGC
>JADLCF010000242.1 GCA_020847315.1 Bryobacterales bacterium
CCGCATTGAGAAAGCCAAACTCGCCGATGGCATGAAGCCGAATGGCGAACTGAACGTGTTGGAGGCTCGCTAGCGTGCACGGATATGAGTTCTATGTCGATCCTTCCCGCTGCATCGGTTGCCAGAGTTGCGTGAACGCTTGCGCTGAATGCGGCACCCATCGCGGGATTTCATTGATCCATCTGGATTTCTTCGATCCCTCTCAAACCACTGGCTCCGCGCCGATGGTCTGCATGCATTGCGAGGAACCGACTTGCGCGGAAGTGTGCCCGGCGGACGCGATCAAGAAGGGGGAGGATGGCGTGGTCCGCAGCGCGCTCAAACCCCGCTGCATCGCCTGTTCCAATTGCGTGCTCGCCTGCCCGTTCGGTGTGCCCAAGATGCAATCGAGCCAGGAACTGATGATGAAATGCGACATGTGCTATGACCGCACCTCCGTGGGGCTTCGCCCCATGTGCGCCACCGTCTGCCCGTCGCAGGCATTGATGTATGTCCACCCCGACGAAGCGGCGAAACTCCGCCGCGACGTTCCCGTCAATACCTTCCACTTCGGCAATGAAGTGGTGCGAACGAAGGTCTTCGTCTACCTGCCCGAAGGGGAAGACGCCCTGGATGTAGACGTTCAAAACGATATTTGGAGTCCGGAAGAATGAGCGAATTCGAACCAAACGATACGGCCGGCAAACCGGGCGCGCCCACGGGCGAAGAACTGTGGCGCGAAGAATTCCCCGTCGCTTCCGCGGAGCAGGGCTTCGTCGAACGGCGGCAGTTCGGCCGGTTCCTGGTGCTCACGAGCGGAGCCATGGTAGCGGGCCAGTTGTGGCTACTGGGCAAGAATTGGCTGAGCGAGGCGGAGACGACGGAGTTCCCCCGCAAGGCCATTGCACAAACCTCCGAGATCCCCGTCGGCGGGACGAAGATCTTCCAATATCCCGGCCCCTCGGACAACTGCCTGCTGGTTCGCGTGGAACCGTCGAAGTTCGTCGCCTATAGCCAGAAGTGCACCCACCTCGCCTGTGCCGTGATCTATGCGGCGGAAAAGAAGCGGCTGGAATGCCCATGCCACGAGGGATACTTTTCCATCGAAGACGGCCACGTCACCCAGGGTCCGCCCCCCCGCCCTTTGCCGAGAATTGAATTGGAAGTGCAAGACGGGCAAATCTTCGCATACGGAGTCAGCGTCTTCGGAAAGGATGCCTAGCAGCCATGGCCGGATATAACTCGCCTCTTCAGAAACGCGCCGGCCGTGCCCTGAGTGGCGCGCTCGCCCTCATCGTAGTCCTTCTCGTGGTGCAGATCTGGCTGCTGATGGCGTCGGTGGAATCCTGGCTCGCCGGGCATCATGAGGTTGCCTTGCCGGCGGCAATCATCTCCGCGGTCCTCTTCGCCATCTCCGCCGGCATGCTTGCGCTGATTCGGAAGACAGAGCAAACCGGACGCAGACCCACTTCTTAATCCATCCTCGCCGGTGATGGGAAGCGGCACTGCGCCGGAATTTCGCCCACACCCGCATCATCCTTGCCGTCGGCGCAACCGGAACGTCCAGCCGCCTTTCGCAGGATTGCACCGGGAAGACCGTCTTTTTCGCGTTGGTTCGTAGGAGGACTTAACCGTTGCCCTTGCCAACGAATCTTTTGACCGGATCGGTCGGTTTCGGTGGGATGAACAAACCGCCGGACGTGCTGCTGGTGCAGCGCCTATTGAATGCGGCCCCCTTCTCGAAAGGCGGCCCCGCCCCGGCCCTGGTTCCCGATGGATTGTGCGGACCGAAGACCTGCGGCGCGATCAGCCGCTTCCAGAGCGTGAATCTCGGCTTCAGCGATGGGCGCATCGATGTAGGCGGCATGACGATCGCTGCGCTGCTGAGCTTGCTTGAAGCGTTGGGCCTGCTGGTGCAATTGCTGGGCATGCAGGGTGGCGGCCCGATGCCCCCGGTTCCAGCGCCGGGAACGCCGGGAGGGAACGGGGCGGGCCTGTCCACCTTGCGGGAGGAGATCCGCAAATGGGCGCTGCTCGGCACAACGGGGCCTCTCGGAGATGTCGGCACTGGTGCTTCGAACGGGATCGTCAGTGATCTTGATACCACCACCGAGATTCTCTCCTGGGGAGGCAAGCGCACCATACGGAAGGGTTGGAAAAACCTCAAAGGGTTCTTTGACCTGACGGTGGCGGGCTGGACGGAACAGCATTGGAAGGCTCCAGGTTATCTCGATGGGGTGAAGGTGCCCGGCAAGCGCGTCCCCCAGGGCCCATCCAAGCCGAGCGGCGTTTCCTGGTGCGGCATTTTCGCTACCTGGTGCTGGATCAAGGCGGGGAAACAGACGAAGTGGGTGTTGGGCGTCGGCCCATCGAATGCCACCCGGATCTCCGGAAACCAAGGTATTCAGGTTGGGGATATCTGCGTGCAGTCAGGCGGAGAAGTACATCACTTCATCCCGGTGGAGATCAACGGAGACGATTTCAAAGGCGTGAACGGAAACTCCGATTACCAGAGCATCCTGCTGAAGCCGATGAAGCGCGCGACGATTGCCTACTACTACCGACCCGAATAGCGGCGTCCCAATCAAACGGCGCGGATGCAAGGCCGGGCTTGCGCGGCGAAGACTCTGCCCAAGCCCGGACCCACCGTTAGTTCTTCGGCACGAACGCAACGCCGCGCCGCGCCGCCATGTTTCGGCCGATTGATTCCAATTCCGCGTCGTTGAGCGCTTTCGAGGCGCGCGGGAAGACTTCCGTCTCCTCATGCTTGATGTGCGCGGAATAGAGCGCTTCGAGCTGGTCCGTGGCGTCCACGAATTCCGCGAGGGCTTCCGGTGCAATCCGGCGATCCGCGATCCACTGGAGGCCCAATTCATCCACCCGCGCGTGCAACACATTCGCGCGGGCGTGGTCCGATTGCAAATTCTCGACGGAGGTGGCCACATCGGGCTGCTTCTCCATCAGAGCCGGAAAAAGATCGTGTTCCTCGTCTTCCGTGTGCTTCGGCGCGGCATTGCGGAAATAGGTAAGAGACCGCCCGATGGCCTCGAGTTCGTCCTGCTCGAGATCACGATCGCCGGCGCGTTTCGCCGCCACGCGCAGCGTCTTCAAAAAACGCTCGATCCTCCGGTGGCAAGCGGTCATCAACCCGACGGGGTCATTGCAACCCGGCTCGGGTTGCCCGATTTGTACTGGCATTTACTCTCCTCTCCAATCCTTCCTCATGCCCGCGCGCGCCAGGCGCGAAAGCGGAACTCTCTCTTCCGGATTTCGACCTCCGCGCGATCGAAGCCCGCCGCCGTCAACCGTTGCCGGAGCGTCTCCGGGCGCACCGGCTCGAGGTCGTCGAACCAATGCAGCATCCGGAATACCGGGCTGTCGAGGCTATCCGTTCCGGCAAACAGTCCACCGGGCCGCAGCACGCGAGCCACCTCCCGGAACAACGCATCCTGCGCCACGGCCGGGGTAACGTGATGCAGCATCGTGAAAGCAAGAACGCTGTCGAACAAGCCGCTGTCGAGCGCCATCGCGGTGGCGTCCCCGCAAAGCACGCGCACCTTCCCGCGATCGGTCTTCTCCAGAAGATTCGCCGCTAGCCGCGCATCCACTTCCATGCAAGTCAACGATTGCGCCCCTGGCGCGAGCAACGCAGTCGCTAACCCTGGCCCGGGGCCAATCTCCAGCACGCACCCGCCCCAGGCCGTTCCGTCCAATGCCCACGGGATCAGATCCTGCGCGAGAAACTTTTTCCACCAGCCCGACCGGCAGATCCAATGGTGAATCCGGTTCATAAAATACCGTGGATCCGTCCGGCGCGTTAATGGCGATACGCAATCCGGTCCAATTCGGTCCTATTTCTATCATAGCGTCCCGGCAGGCTCTTGTTTAGAGTAGGACCGGGTGACGGGCATGCTATGCTGTCTCACGGCGCGGGCGTCCGCGCGTGGATCATGAGCCATTCAAAGCATCCGATGGAGTCTCCGCTGCTCGGCACGCATGCGTTGGGCGAGGAATCCGCCTTCCGGCCCGAGGATCTGCTCGCCGCGGTGCGTAAGCTGCGCGGCCTGCCGGAGCATGGAGTTCCTCCCATCTGCATCCTGGAGTTTGACGGAGACCTAACCGATTCCTTGGCCTCAAGCGGCGAGCTTCGTCCATTTGAAAGCTGGGCTTGTTTTCACACCGCCATGTTCGCCGGAGATCTCGACGGCACGCAGTGGGGCATGGTGCCGCGCACCATCGGCGGCCCCTATGCCGTGCTCGTGGCGGAGCAGCTTTGGGCGGCCGGCGCGAAACTGATCGTCGGCCTAAGTTCCGCCGGGCGCGTCTCCCCGCAACTCCCCCTGCCGTCGCTGGTCGTCGCTACAAGCGCCATTCGGGATGAAGGGACCTCCCTGCACTATCTCGCGCCGTCCGCTGCCGTCCCATGCCCCAGCGGTGTCACCGGGGCGCTTTCAACGGAGTTGGAGGCAACCGGTTGGCACGTGGAATCGGGCACGGTATGGACCACCGACGCGCCCTACCGCGAAACCCTCTCGCAACTCAGGCATTGGGCGGCGCAAGGCGTGCTGGCGGTCGAAATGCAGGCCGCATCTCTGTTCGCGTTCGGCGCAGCCGCGGGAGCGCAAGTCGCGCTGGTGGCTGTGGTGAGCAATGCCGTGGACCATGCGGGAGACAGCTTCGATACGGGCACTCCCTCCGATGGCCGCCGCATCGCCCACGCCATCGTGCGCGCCGGGCAACGCTATCTTCACTCGCTCTAGACTGAAGACAGTGCGGGCATGCGCCCCACGCCAAAACATACCGGAGGATCGACAATGAACCCGACCACCACTGCCGCGCTTCGCGATGGGGTGCGCAAGGCTTATTCCGCCGCTGCCCTTGAACCCGACGCTAAGCATCCCTTCCCCGTAGGCGCCGCATTTGCCGCAAGTCTCGGGTATCCGGAAGAAGTCCTTCAGGAAGCACCCGCCGCTTCCCTGGCATCCTTCGCCGGCGTCGCCAACGTCTCCTGTTTCGCGCCGATACGGGAGGGGGTGCGGGTTCTCGATCTCGGCTGCGGTTCCGGGCTCGACTCCTACGTGTCCGCACACCGCGCCGGGAGCAAGGGCGAAACCGTGGCGGTGGATTTCAGCCTGGACATGCTCCGGCGCGCCCGTCACGCCGGAGACGCCCAAGCGAGCCGTATCCTGTTCCTGCAAGCGTCCGCCGAGCAACTCCCCCTGCCCGATGCTTCCATTGACGTGGCGCTCGTCAACGGAATCTTCAACCTCAATCCGGATCGTGAGCGGCTCTTCCCCGAACTGGCCCGCGTCCTTCGGCCGGGGGGAACCGTTGCCGGAGCCGAGTTGATCCTCAAGGAACCCATACCCGTGCCGGAAAACCCTTCGCCGGAGAGTTGGTTCTCTTGAATCGCGGGCGCACGGGAGGCGGTCGCCTTCCAGCGGGAATTCCTGGATGCGGGCTTCCGGGAGTTTCGCCTACTGCGTACCAGCCGCAATGCCCGCACGCGGCATCCCGCAGTTCTGGCCGCGGAGTACCTCGTGACACGATAACGGGAGAAAACCGCCGGCGAGCCGCCCTCAACCGTTCCGCTCGATAAGGAGCATCAGCGAGAGGAACCCGCTCGCCGGGTAGGCCGCGTTCACCGGGATCTCGCCTTCCACCATTTCAATCGCCGTGGTCCTCGCCAGAAGTTCCTCCATGACCACGCGCAGTTCCAGCCGGGCGAGCGGCGCGCCGGGACAAACGTGAATGCCCTTGCCGTAGAGCAGGTTCGTTTCCGGGTCGCGGTCCAACCGGAATTCGTCCGGATCGCCGAACACGCTTTCGTCGCGATTGGCGGATGCCCAGTTGAGCGAGATCCCCGCCCCGGCCTCAATGCAACGGCCGCCGATTTCCACCGCCGCCGTCGTCTTGCGGCGATTCGCGATCAAGGGGGCGTGGATACGGAGGATTTCGTCATTGGCGGCGGGCAACAACTCCGGTTCAGCGCGCAAGAGACGCTGCACGTCCTGGTGTGTTGCCATGTAGTGCATCAGGATGCCCACGCTGGCGGCGATGGTGGCCAGTTCCCCCACCGTCCAGTTGCGGACAATGCTGACGATCTCGGCGTCCGTCAACAGACGGCCTTCCACCCGCTCCCGCATCAGGCGCGCTGTGAGGTCGTCCGGCGCCGCATCGCCCGCTGCGCGGCGCTCCGCGAGGATGTCGCGAATATAGGAATCGAATTCCATCGCCACGGCGGCCATCGCCTCTCGATCCGCGGCCAGCGTCGCCTGGTGATTCCGGCGTGTCCAGGTTCTCAGCGGCTCGTTCAAGGCTTCAGGCCAGCCCATAAAGGCGCACTGGATGCGAAGCGCGAAGTCTTCCGCGAACGTGGAGATAATCTCCGTTGCGTCCCGCAGCGGCAATTCATTGATCAGCGCCACCGAGATCCGCCGGCATACGGGTTCAAACGCAGCCATCGCTGCCGGCCCAAAGTAGGGTTCAATGATGCGCCGGAACGCCGTGTGCTCCGGCGGATCCATCCCATTCGGCACCGAAAGATATTGCGAGACCTCGCTGCTGAAGGTCACCGGATCTTCGAGCGCGCGCACGACATCCTCATGGCGGAAGAGGGACCACTGGCGATACTCGCTGAAGGCGACCGGGCAGCGCCGCCTCATCTCGTCATAGGCGGGAATCTGGTCCCGCAGCACCTCATCGGCGCGAGCATCCCAATCCGGCTGGGATGGTTCAGTTAGGGGTGGGTCAGTGTTGGCCACACTTCTAGAGTAAAAGATCGTGTACGCTCATTACTACCCGCCTCCTTCGTCCTGCGCCGCATCGCCGGCATTCCACCCTACGTGGGCAGGTCACGCTAAGCATATTCTCGCACGGTGCCGGAGTCTCACTCTCCGGCAGCCAGATCCCCATACGCCGCATACTCCCCCGGACCCATGGGCAAGGCGGGAACGGCAGGTGCGGAGCGGAACTTTGCGGGGCGGGTCCCCGCCGTGCTCGCTGCATCCCAATTGCGCCGTTCGAGAATCGTGGGAGGTTCGTAGGTGACGCCCCTGGCCAGGCGCTTCGCTTCCCGGCGCGTGGCGGCTAAAGCGATTGGGCCGAAGAGCAGTGCGGAGAGCGTTCCGGCAACCGGACCGCATTCGGAGATGATCTCCTTGCGCAGTTCCCGGATCTCCCCGGCCACCAGAGGATTCTCATTTTTCAGATGCCGCTCCATGGCCCAAAGCAAGCCGCAGTAGGCCGTGCGCAGCGTTTGCAGCTCATGGGTGAAGCGGCGGCGCACCCGCTCGTCAGGGTGCGCGCGGTGGCGCTTCCAGCCTTCGAGGGTGGTGCGGCAGATGCGGGCAAGGCTGGGGCCGTTACGCTCAAAATCGCGCTGAAAAGCTCCGTCCAGAAACCGCTTGGAATCGTCGCCCGAGATCGCCGGATGCGTGAAGTTGAAGCGGGCTTGCCCGTGAATGTCGGCAAGGTTTGTGTCGAGAAGGCGGCCTTCCTCCTTCACCTGCGCGTACAACTCGGTGCCCGGAATCGGCGTGTACAGCATGAACTGGTGAAAGTCCGTATTGTGCGAGACCGCGTACTCGATCTCTTCCTCAATGTTCATGGGCGTATGGTGTTCGAGCCCCACAATCGTGCTGCCCATCACCCGCACGCCGTTTCTTTGCAGTTCCGCCACGAGTTCTCGCGTGTCGGCGCCGGAGAGCTTCTTATATTGCGATTTCGGCGACTCAAGTCCCATCCAAATCCACGAGACACCCAACCGTACCAGTTCATCCATCGTGTACTTGCGGATAGCGTTGGCCGAGGAGAACACGTAGATTTCCCAAGCCTTCCCTGCGGCCTCCATCCGCTTGAGTAGCCCCATCGCCCGCTTGCGATGCAGCAGGAAATTCTCATCCATCACGAAATAGGAATGGCAGTGGAGCGTTCGCGCCATGGTCTCCATCACTTCGAAAAGTTCGTCTCCGTCGTCATAGAAATTGAGGAACTTTCCCTTGCCCCCGAAGAAAGCGGAGGTGGTGCAGAAGTTGCATCCGAGCGGGCAGCCCACTGAGGGAATGATGGTGGCCGCCACGGAGCCCTTGGGCCGGGGAATCTTCATCCCCATCACGCGCGTGTCGAACCCCGAAACGATCGGCGGATGCGTAATGGGGGCCGCTGCATCCTCGCCCAGGTAGCCGCGCATCCAGGATATGCCATCGCCCTTCACGATGTGATCCGCGTCGATCATTGATTCGATCCCCGGAATGGCCGTCACGTGCCCGCCCACCACGATCTTCGCCTGGGGCGCGAGAAGGCGTGCGATGCGGCACATCTCCCGCACTTTGCCAACGTTGACGATAATCGAGGAGAGTCCGACGACATCATAGGCATGCGCCGTAAGCTCGCGCTCAAAGGCCTCCCGCGTGGGGAAATCGAGCACCGTGCATGGAGCGGAAATGTTGTGCTGGATCATCATGATGCCCCAGGAGCGATGGAACATCCGTAGAGAGAACGGGCCCTGCGCGCGCGTCACCTGGTTATGGTAAAGCTCCATCGGGTTGATGCCGCGGCTCCCGAACTCGTCGTCCTGCGCGTAAGGGCCGAACACAGAACTGAGCAGGACTCTCGCGCGGCTTCCCTTGGGGTGGCCCATTGATTCCGCGGTGCGTGTTCCGGAGTCGAGTACGGAGAGGGAATTCGATGGAAGCATAATCTATTAGAAGTTCTTCAACTCCGATACTAGATGCATTTCCTGCGTTCGTCTCCAACACCGCCACGGTCTGACAAAAGTATTACGAACCCCCATCCCCACGGCCACTGCGCGCCGGCCGAAAAGGCGACTACCCCAGATGTCTTTCCGAAACCGGCGTAGCAATGAGGCGCTTGCGATAGGCTGAATTGGCATGAGCATCCCACTGCCGCTAAGGAATGGGGCGAAGCGGCTCGCCGCGGGCGTCGAGGTTTCGGCCTTCGGCGCTCTGTCCGCGCTCGCGCTGATGACCGTGCTTGCAGGCTTCTCCGGCATGCGATGGTACAGGTACGGCAATCTCTTCTCGATCGGGCTGTATCCCACCACGATCTTCGACGCCGGTTTTGGTTACTGGACACTCGCCGGTTTCTCTCTCGCCTTTCTTTATTTCGTATTCGCGGGCACGCTCTTCGCCCTCGTCTTCCGCGCCCGCAGGCGTGGCATCGGCCCGTATTTCGTGGGCGTCGCATTCTCCCTGGTGCTCTTTCTAGTGGGAGACCGGCTCTGGTGGCAGTCATGGTCGCCGTTTCTCGTCATTTACGGAGATCATTCGCATTTGTTTTGGAGCCACGTCGTCTTCGGCATCGCCTTGGGTTGGCTTCCCACGCGTCTCGATATCCGGGAACGCGAGCCGCAAGAGAACGGAGCCATCCCGGCTGCATCCCGGCTGCCGGAACCGTGACCGCACTTTCGATTTCGCCGCGAACCCGTTTCCCGCGCGCGGATTTGTACCCACTGTTCTGAGCCGGCGCCCTATCGGCGAGTTAAACTGGGAGTAATCCTTCAAACCATGGCTGACGATACCCAAAACCGCATCCTGGGGCCCGATGGGCTCCCCATTTCCTCGAAACCGGCTGACGACGGCGAACCATCCGAGGAACCCGATTGGAGTTCGATGCCCATCCCTCCGGCGGATTTCTCCTTTCTCGTTTATTCGCTGACGACGCAGGCTCAGATTCAGCTTGGCCTCTTGCGCATGGATGAGAATGAACCGCCCCATGCCAATCTGCCCATCGCCCGTCACACCATCGACATGCTCGGAATGTTGCAGGAAAAGACGAAGGGCAATCTCGACATCCAGGAAAAGCTGCTACTCGAGAATACGCTCACCGATCTTCGCTACCGTTACGTACAGGCTACGCAAGAACCCAAGAAGGGCTAGGGCATGGTCTCTTCGAGAG
>JADLCF010000243.1 GCA_020847315.1 Bryobacterales bacterium
GCCGCGGCTCCAGCATGTTGCCCATCAGCATGTTCACCGCCAGAAAAAACCCCGCCACCGCGAGAGCCGTCCACGGGCCGTACTGAATCATCCCGAGCAGAATCGGCGGAATCGCCGCGATCACGCTGCCGATATTCGGGATGAAATCGAGCAGGAATGCGAGCAGCCCCCACAGCACCGGATAATCGATCCCCATGATGGTGAGAAAGAGCCAAACCGGGATCCCGGTGCCGAGGCTGATCATCGCCTTCAGCGCCAGATAGTGCTTCATCTTGCCGGCCATCGCATCCAGGTCTTCGAGCGCCCGTGAATGGCGTCCAAACGCATGCCGGAGCTTGGCGGGCAGACTGGGAGCCTCAAACAGCATGAAGACGTATGCGAGCAGGCTGAGGATGACATTGGCGAGCAGGTTCCCAAGGCCGGCCACCAGGCTGCCTGTCGCGCTGAAGATGGCGCTGCTATCGACAAGATCCGCGAGATCGGGAACGGGCAGTTTCATTCCGGTGTGGTCGAGCCATTCCTTGCTTTGCGCAACTTGGCCGGCGAGCCGCTCTTCGTAAGCGGGTAGATTGCCGGTGAAGCTTTTCACCGATTGGCTGACCACCACGCCCAATCCGCTCAGCAGCGCCACGGCCACCAGCAGCACGAGCGTCACCGCGATGGCGAGCGGTACGCGCCGCGCCGTCAGCCATTCCACAGCGGGAAAGCTGATCACGGCCAAAAAGGCCGCGAACAGAAAGGGCACGAGGATCGAGCCGGCCTCTCGCAGCCCGGCAATCACCACGACGATCGCCGCCAGATTGATCCACAAGGAACTCCGCTCCACCACTTCCATTCAACTTTCCTCCCATGCGCAAAAACGCTGCGATTCACGAAGCCGAACGCCGCCGCTCCTCCACGAAGGCGCCGAACGAATAGAACCAACCGGCCAGCGTCACCACAAGAGCGATCAACCACATGCGGTCAAGGGAATCCCAATAGACGTAGGCGAGGCAGACAAGCACGGGGATCTCCGCCTGAAGAACTTTGAGATAGAACGCCACCGCCCCCTTTTCAATCACGCCGGAGACAAGCATCCCCAACGAAAGCATCAGCGCTCCCATCATCCGCAGCGTGACGTGGCTGTAGATCCCTTCCGCGAAGAGGATGTCCAGCATCACCGTGGGCGCCAGCAAGAAGCCCGCGCCACCAAAATAAAGATATCCCACCACGAAATACAGGCTGCGGCGCGTTTGTTCCATCGAGGTCCCCACCCGGATACAATCTCACTTTCTCTCAACGCGGGCAAATTCTCGTAGCCGCAGTTTGATATAAAGCAATCGCGGAGGTTTCTTCGAGATGGAAGCAATCAGCAGACGTTCGGTATTGGGCGGGCTGGCGGGGTTGGGCCTGGCGGCGGGCGCGCCCTACGTGCAGGCGCAGCGCGCGAAGCGGCGCAACGTGCTGTTTATCGCCACGGACGATATGAACAACAGCCTCAGTTGCTACGGTCACCCCCTCGCGAAGACGCCCAACCTCGACGGGCTCGCCGCGAGAGGCATCCGCTTTGACCGCGCTTACTGCCAGTTCCCGTTGTGCAGCCCCTCCCGCACTTCCATCATGACGGGCCTGTCTCCCGATGCCACCCAGGTCTATGACCTCAAGCTCCGCTTCCGCGAAACCGTGCCGCGCGTCGTCACCCTCCCCCAGCACTTCCAGAACAATGGATACTACGCGGCGCGGGTAGGGAAAATTTATCACTACGGCGTCCCTCGCGATATCGGCACCGACGGCCTCGACGACAAGGATTCCTGGAACCACGTCGTGAACCCCAAGGGCGTGGACAAGATCGAGGAATCGAAAGTCACCAACTACACGCCGGACCGGGGGATGGGTTCCGCGGCGTCCTACTATGTCTCGCCCGCACCCGACGAGCAGCATACCGACGGCATCACCGTGGACGCCACGCTCGACTTAATGGCGAAACATCGCAACGACCCCTTCTTCCTCGCGGCGGGTTTCTACCGGCCGCACGTGCCCCTCATTGCGCCTTCGAAATATTTCGACAAGGTCCCTTTGAGCGCCGTGGATGCCGTGCCCTTCTCCTCTGCGGAGATGGAGATCGCGCCCAAGTGGGCTTACTTCACCCACCCGCCCAACTGGAACATGACCAAACAGCAGATGCGCGAGATTCGGCGGGCGTATTTCGCCTCGATCATGTTCGTCGATTCCAATGTCGGCAAGCTTCTAGCCGGCCTTGCGAAGATGGGCTTGGCCGAAAACACCACCGTCGTCTTCTGGAGCGACCACGGTTACACGCTGGGCGAGCACGGCCAATGGATGAAGCAGGCCCTTTGGGAACCGGTTGCGCGCGTGCCCTTCATCATGGGCGGCGCGGGCGTGGAAGGGCGCGGCAAGCCGTGTGGGCGCACCGTCGAACTGCTGGACTTGTATCCCACGCTCTCCGAAGTCTGCGGACTAGAGAAGCTTCCGGAACACGTGCAGGGAAGATCGCTCAAGCCCTTGCTCCAGAATCCGAGTGCGGCATGGGATCATCCGGCGATTACGCAGGTGCGGCGGGCCCGCTCGGGCGATCCTCTGATGGGCTATTCCATCCGCAACGAACGCTACCGCTATTCCATGTGGGACGACGGCAAGGAAGGCGAAGAATTCTACGACTACCGTACCGACCCTCGCGAAATGAAGAACCTCGCCAAGGCGCAGGGCGCGCACGCCGCCGTCCAGCGGGCGCTTGCCGCGCAACTGCGCAAAACTGTCGCCGCGCGACGAGTGGCGATTGCGCTGGGGTAGGTTGGAAGCATTCGTTCGCGATATAATTCATTTGAGGCTTCTCAATGCCCGCAGAGACTATCAGCGAACTTGTCCAGACACTCAACGCCGCCGAGCAGGACGCTGTTCGTGCGTTCGTGCGTTTCCTCCGCAAACAGGATGACCGAGATTCGCTTGCTCAGCCGAAGTCCATATTGCTCGCCGCCGATGAGTTCATGCGGGAACACCCCGAGATTCTTCGGCGCCTCGGCCAGTGACGATATACCCTACCCTCCAGGATGTACTCGCGGTTCACGCAGCCCTGATTGAGAGATTCGGCGGGTCTCTGGGCGTGCGCGATCAAGCTGGCATTGAGTCCGCTCTTGCCCGGCCGCAGAGCGGATATTACGGCGATCTCATTGCCGAAGCGGCGGCACTGTGGGAGAGCCTTTCCCAGAATCATCCTTTCGTGGATGGAAATAAGCGGGTGGCTATCACCGTGACCGGCGCGTTTCTGCGCGTGAATGGCTTCCGGCTCCATTTTGATGACATGGAAGCGTACAACTTCCTCATTGAACTGTATGAGGCTGGCAACTTCCGATTCGCCGAGTTGGAGACGTGGCTTCGCGCCCATTTGGTTGAGTAGTGTTCCTCGGCGACGTCCTTCCGGCTCATTCCCGGAACCGGGTAACGTTCCGGCGAATCATTCGGGCTAGGATATTGCTATGCGCCTTCGGTTTCATTCTCCTCGGTGGGTTTGCGCCGCTTGCCTGTTGACCGTCGCGCTCAGCGCCGTGCGAACCGCTCCAGCGCAGTCCTTCATCGATGAAGTGCGCGTGCGGATGCTGGAACCCGCCTCCGGCAAGGTGCGACCGCTTGAGGAAGCCATCCTCAAGGTGGAAATTTACGGCACGCAGCGCTCGAAGGATGGCAGCGAACAGAAGGGGTTGCTCCCGCTGGACGCCGCCTACCTCGTCTTCGCCGAGAACAACTCCGGCTGGGTCTCGAAAGCCTACCAGTGCCCGGATTTCAACCAGCGGGATTATATCCGCGAGCGCACCGGCGGCTGGCGGGACATCCTGGGCACCGTGCAGAATTTCACTCTCAAGAGTTGCTACCTCTACACTGCGCCCGCGAAACCGGGCCGCTACCGCCTCCAGGCAAGCAAAGACGGCATGGCCGGCGAGATCACGCTGAACGTGGAAGCCGACGCCGCCTCCACGAGGACGCCGGAGGTCTACACCTTCCCGGACGAGCCCCGCTCAACCGATCCGTACTTCCCCCTGGTTGAGCACTACGCCCCCTTCATCGCCCAGGAAACCTGGTTCACCGTGAAGGCGGATTCCCTCTCCCGCTTCGACTACGACGGCGATTTTCACGGTGACAACAATTGGGACAACCTGGGCAAAGGCTCCTCCCAGGCTTACGTCTACTATGCCGTGATGGAAACGGGCACGCACTGGTTCCTGCACTACAACTTCTTTCACCCGCGCGATTATTCCGACGTCTGCGCGTTGGGCACCTGCCATGAGAATGACAACGAAGGGCTGATCCTCGCCGTGCGGAAGGACGGCACGGCGTTCGGCAAGCTCGAAGCAATGGAATCGCTTGCCCACAACCTGCTATTCAGTTACGTCGCAGACGAGCGCATCGGCGAACGCGCGCAGAATCTCGACGGTGCTCTCGTATTGTACGAAGGCTCTCATCCAATGATCTTTATCGAAGCGGGTGGTCACGGCGTGGCCGGCGCGGCGGACGGCAAACTTTCCCTCTACGATTCCGTCGTGCAACGCTGGCTGCCCGGCTCCACCGGCATCACGTATGTTTACAAAGGCAAGGCCGAGCGCCCCATGCACGCGGGCGCGGAGAAAGTGGGCTACGCGCTGCTCCCCATTTATGAGCATTGGTGGCTGCGCGCAATCGATGGTAGCGGCCGCGCGGAACGCATGTTCGCCGACTACTATACTTATGCTCCTTTGGGAGACCGCCCCCTAACGCCCGTGAACCCCATTCCCGCGGCCTTTCTCGGCGTCGCCAAAGCCGCGAATAAGGCGCGGCCCTTCTGGGGCTGGTTTGATGACCGCACTCTCAAGCAGGGGATTCTCGCGCAGGGCCAATGGGCGCTTGACCCCGCCTATAGCTTCACCCGGAACCTCCACTTCCCGGACGAGTTGCCCGTTTCACTCGACTACACCTTCAACCTGTATCTCGGGATCGGCGCCGTTGCAGACGCCCGCAAATCCGAATCGAACCCGGTGAAGGGCGATGCCTCCGCACCGGCTCCGGCAGCGCCGGGTTGGGGATCCCCCGCTCCCCCTCCGCCCTCGGATAGCGGCCCTGCCCCATCGCTCGAAGGCTGGGGGCAGCCCACGGAGAAGCCTGCGCAGAAAGCTCCGGACGGGTGGGGAGATCCGCCCGCTACTGCGAAACCTCAGCAGGCCCCGGAAGGTTGGGGCACGCCGGAGAAGCCGAAGCAAAAAGCACCAGAAGGCTGGTAAGCTGCCCGAATCCGCGCACCAGGCCCGCCCTTCTCGTTCAGGGAAAACCGGAAATCGCACCCAATCCGCGTTACCCTCAAGACAGGAATCGAACTGGCGAAGTAGGAATGAAACTGGCGGTGCGAGCGCCCAACTGGCTGGGCGATACAGTGATGTCCCTTCCCGCGCTGGAGGCGCTCCGGCGGGCGGAACCCTCAGCCCATCTGGTGGTGCTCGCGCGGGCGAGCGTCGCCGATCTCTATCGCCTCTCCGGTTGGTGCGATGAGGTCGTGGCCCTGCCATCCCCAAAGGGCGAGGGCGGCTGGAAGACGGTATGGAGAGCAGCATGGGCGCTGCGCAGCCATCGCTTCGACACCGGAATCGTCCTCCCCAATTCGTTTGAATCCGCGCTCACGCTTCGTCTCGCAGGTATCCGCGATAGCCGAGGTTACGCGCGCGACGGGCGGCGGATCCTGCTGCGCCATGCAGTCAACCCTCCACAAGAGGGCGAAATCCCTCGCCACGAAGTGTTCTATTACCTGGAGCTGCTGCGCCGCCTTGGCATCATCCCCGCCCTGCCGCAGCACGCCATTCCCCGCTTACAGTTGAGCGAAGTATCGCGGGAGCGCGGCCGGGAGGTGCTTGCCCAAGTGGGCTTGGATGGCCGCGTAATCGCAATCGCGCCCGGTTCCGCGAACAGCCGCGCCAAGCAATGGGCCCCCGATCGCTTCGTTGCCGCGGCGCGAGAGACGGCGGACCGGCTGAATGCGGCGGTGGCCATCTTCGGCACGCCTCAGGAGCGGGAACTCGCGGAAGGTATTGAGGCCAAACTCGCCGCTCAGGGCGTCCGCGCGCGCAGTCTCGCGGGAAAGACGTCGTTGCGCGACTTTATCTGCGCCATCGCGAACGTAAGCGTGCTCATCACCAACGATTCCGGCGGCATGCACGTGGCGTACGCCGCGGGCGTTCCCACCGTGGCCATTTTCGGCCCCACCATTCCCGAAGCCACGGGCCCGCTCGGCAGCCACACCCGCATTGTGCGCGAGCCTGTCGAGTGCAGCCCGTGTATGCTTAAAGATTGCCCGATTGACCATCGCTGCATGACCGCGATCTCACCCGAACGCGTCGCCCGCGTGGCCAGCGAACTCGTCCAGTTGCAATGAGTCTTCAACCAGAGCC
>JADLCF010000244.1 GCA_020847315.1 Bryobacterales bacterium
CATTCCGATTCCAAATCGAAGATCGAACCTGGCAGGCAGCAGGAGGACGGCATGAAGCCACAGTTGGCCGCCACAGGAACGGAAGGGCGAAGTGGGGAATCCGGACGTCCCGCGCCTTGCCCCGCGGAGAGCGTCGGGAGCGGTCGATGAACGGACGCCATTCATGGCTGTTCCTGATGGCGGGGAGCCTTTCGTTGGCGGGCAGCCAGTGGCTCACCCTCTGGCTCCTGGCTCGTACGGCGCCGCCGGAGGTCGTCGGGCGCTATGGGCTGGCGCTGGGCTGGGTGCTGCCCGCCTGCGCGCTCGCTGCCCTGCAACTTCGTGCCCTGATGGCAACGGAACCGCAACTCGTCGCCCGCTTTCCGGCTTATCTGAGGCTGCGTCTTTTTGCGCTCGGAGGCTTCGCTTTAGTATTGGCGCCCCTATTCTGGATCGATCTTCCTGGCTTTGGTTCGGGCGCTTTGCTCGGCGCGATCGGTATCAACCGGCTTGTCGAACTAGCCAGCGATTTCGTGGACGCCCTTCGGCATCGGGATCGAAGCTACCTCGCTCTCGGCTTCTCCCAGTGCTGCCGGTCCGGGGCCGGGTTTTCCGCGTTTGCCCTGATCTGGTTATCCACGCGGAGCCTGGTTTCCGCGATTCTCGCAGCAACTCTGCTGGCCCTCTGTTCCGCAATACTGGTTGATTTTCCCGCCCTGCGGCGATTCTGGGCCGCTCGCTCCCACGCGGTGGCGAAGGAAAGCAAGAGTGTGGTGGGGGCGATTGCCACCGCTGCCGGCCTGCGGAGCATTCTCGGGTTTGCCGTTCCCCTAGCGCTGGTTCAATTCTTGAATCTGGGCGTCGTTACCATGCCACGATTGTTGCTGGGTGCATGGTCGTCGCTCGAAGCCGTTGCGTCCTTCACCTGTCTCGCTGCCGTCTTGAGCGTGGCAAGCCTGCTTGCCAGCGCCTATGCCGCCAGTCTCGCACCAGACCTCGCGGAGGCCTTCCGCGCCCAGGATGCCACCCGCGCGGTGGGCAGTGCGCATTCGATACCGAATCACCGTTCGCACTCCACAGTTCAAGCACGGGATCTTCTGCGGCGAGCCGCGTGCAACGTTTCCCTGGGCTCCCTTCCGCTGATTGCCATGCTGGCGATCTGTGGAGAACCGGCACTGCGGATGCTGTACGGAACCGGGATCGCGTTTCCCCAAGGAGCCATCGTGTTGACCGCACTTTTTGCGGCAATCTGGAGCCTCGCGGCGGTGTTCGGAACCGCCGCCACGGCGGCGCGGCGAATCGGTCTCCAATTGTGGGCTTTTGGACTGGCTCTCGTTTCCGGGGCGGTGACGGGCGCGTTTCTGGTACCTGCGCACGGGGTTGCCGGAGCCTCGGCCAGCCTGCTGGTGTCCGCGATCGTGCTGCTTTCCATTTACCTGCTCTCTTTCCGCCGGCTTTGGCTCGCTCCGTGTCGAGAAGCTCAAAATTTGTTCCCGGATGCACGCTACGGCGCCGCTGCGGACTGAATCACGATGCGGGAGGAAATCCGAATGAAGGAAAGACCGTCTACCGCCCACCGCCCCAGAGTCATCCATGTCACGTCCGCGCTCGATCCCGGCGGAATCGAAACATGGCTCGGGCGGCTGCTTGCGATCCCCGAAGGAAGGCCCCTTCTCGGAGGCGTTGCCGTCCTCTCGCCGCGCGAAGGATTGCTCGCGCCACAGTTCCGGGAGCGCGGCGTGCCCATTCATTGTGTTCCGCCGTCGCGAAATCCGCTGCGCTTCGTCTTGGACCTCGCCGCCATGCTTCGCCGGACCGGCCCCTGGGACGTCGTGCATAGCCATGTCTACCGGCGCAGCGCTCTCGTTCATCTGGCTTCCATCCTTGCGCGGATACCGGTTCGGGTCACTCATAGCCACAACACCCGCGGGCAGGAGACGGCATCCCATATTCCGTTTCGCGGCTTGCTGGCGTTCGGGGCCACCTGGTGGATCAACGCGATCTCCCACGTGCGCATTTCCTGTAGTCTTGATGCCGCGGTCTCTCTGTTTCGCAGCGGCGCACTCCACGATCGGGACTTGCTTTGCATGCCCTGCGGAATGGATATCGATGGGTTTCTGCGCTCCGCGGAGCCGAGTGTCTCCCGCGCCTCGCTGGGAATTCCGGAGGGAGCAACCGTGATCGGGCACGTCGGGAGATTCATGCCCCAGAAGAATCACGAGTTTCTCCTGCACGCAGCCGCCGAAGCGATTCGAGAGAATCCTCGCCTGCACCTGTTGTTGGTCGGCGACGGGCCGCTTCGCGGCGAGATGGAGGCCCTTGCGTTGTCTTTGGGGATCGAAGGGAGCGTCAGTTTCACCGGTAACCGTCTCGATGTGCCCTCGTTGATGCGGCATGCGATGGATTGCTTCTTCCTTCCCTCGCAATGGGAGGGGCTCGGGATCGTCGCACTCGAGGCGCAGGCGTTGGGTCTCCCTTGTCTGCTTTCCGATGCGGTTCCGATGGAGGCGAACCGTCTGCCGCATCGGAACCGGGTCTTCCCGCTCTCCGCAAGCTCTCGCGACGCCGCTCGGGCGCTGCTGAGCCTTGCCGATTCCGCCACACTTTCACGAGTGGGTTTGCCCGATCCGCACCAATTCCTATATTCGATCAACGACAATGCCGATGCGCTAGCACAAGCCTACGGGAGGGCACTCTCCGGACGTGTGCGGCGCGGATCCATCGCGTTGCCAGAGCGAGATCTGCCCACCCAACTGCCGGAATGTGACGAGGTTACTCCATGGAAGTAACCTTTCGGATGGGTTTCGCTCTGGCGCTCCTCGCGGCTCACGCCCCGTTCGCGGCCGCGTTCCTTCGTTCGATCCGCCGCCGCCAGGTACCCGAAGTGCTGAGTTTCGCGGCGATCGGAATCCTGCTCTACTACGACCTCGGGTTCGTTCTCGAATCGTTTGGGTATGCGTTTCGGTCGCCGTTCTTCGCTCCGCTGGCCTCGTACAGCCTCGAAGACTTCGCCGCGACGGGTCTCGTGATCCTGGCCTCGCCGTACTTGATGGCTCTCGGGTTCCGCATCATGACCGGCCGCAGGGAACCCATTCCGGGATTCCCCAGTCTGGAGTTCGCTCCCCGCTTGAAGCCGTTGTTCCTCGCGCTCTTTCTTCCGGTGTCCCTTGCGCTTGGGGCGGTTGGCTGTGCCGCGATTTATGGCGCCTCTTCCGCCGCCGAGGTGAAGCGGCTTTGGCTGGGAACGCTCGGTGGGGGGTACATTGTCTTTCTTGTGCCGATGTTCGTGCTGGCCTTCTTCCTTCGCACACGCGAAAGCCGTACGCGGAGTGGAACCTTCGTGACGTTTCTGCTGCTCGCTTCGAGCGTCGCGGCCACGCTCTTTCTCGGCCAGAGAACGATGACGCTGCTGCCTTTCCTGATGTTTGCCCTGTTCCGTCCGCGGTTGAATGCGATGCGACTGGCCGTCTCCATCCTGGTATTGCTCGCTTTCGCCGCCGTCGCGTTGAATTTCTACAAAGGCCACGCAGTGAAACAGGATCTCGACCTGAAGGGCCGGGTGGAGATGGTGGTGGGCAGCGACCTCGTTCGCGCGAATGTTCTCGCCCGGGCGATCCAGGAATCGGAGCCCATTGGCACCCGATTGCTGCCCATGGCGGGGCAAGGCTATGTGTATACCGCCCTGTTCTACGCTCCTCGTTCCTGGGTTCCCGAGAAAGGCTACTCGACGGCAGCGTATTTCACGGCTTTCGCCAACGGGGAGGATACCGAGTATCTTGCCTGGGGGCTCGGGCTGGGTTTCCTCGAAGAGATCATCCTTAACTTTGGGTATCTGGCGATCATCCCCGGGGTGATTCTCTACGGGATGGGTCTGGGCCTGTTGCAGAGACTCTGCCAAGCCTATGATAGCGCGGTGGTGGGTGTGCATCTATCGGCAATCTGGATGAGCGGCTATGTGCTGCCCTCGGTGGTGCTCTACTTCGGCTCCATGACGGTGTTCGCGATGCTACTTGAGAGTTGCGTTTCCCGCCGCGCTCGCTCGAACCCGGTCTCATTCGCGCCCGATCTTGAGCCTGGGATGGAAATGCCCTACACCGCAATGCAACTCGCGGTCACCCCTCACAATGCACAAGGAGGTTCGTGAAATGCCGGTAGCCCGCGTGACCATCGGGATTCCCTGTTACAACTGCGCGCCGTATCTTCCTGCGCTATTGCGTTCGCTCGAATGCCAATCATTCGCATCCTGGGAGGCGATTGCGGTCGATGACGCTTCGACCGACGGCACTGCGGAGATCCTGCGTTCGCTTCGTCACCCCCGCATCCGTGCCGTGCTCAGCAAGGAGAATCTGGGACTTGGCGCGCGGCTGAATGAGATCAATGAGCTGTCTCAAACGGAGTTCATCGCCCGCACGGATGCCGACGATCTGATGCATCCAGAGCGGCTTGCGCGCCAGATCGCTTGCTTCGATGAGGATCCCAATCTGGAGGTTTGCGCCACCGGCACCTATACCATCGACAATCGCAATCGATTTCTGGGGGTACGGCGCGTGCCACCGCTCGCCAGAACACCTGGTGAAGTGTTACAGCGCAATGGGCCATCTCACCCTACCGTGACGGCCCGGCGAAGCTGGTTTCTCAAGTTTCCTTACCGGCCTCATCCCAAACGTGGCGAAGATCTGGATCTATGGGTTCGCGCGGTGAGCGATTCGCGGATGCTGCAACTGGATGAGCCGCTCCATTTCATCCGCGAAGATCTCGAGTTTGATCTCGCGAAGTACCGCCGCACGATGCGGGACCACAGGATTCTCTTCCGGCGTCACCGGGACTCGGCTGGTCACGCGCTCTCCTTCTGCTCTCTCTTACTGCGAAGTTATGGAAAAGAGACAGCCTATGCCGCGCTGACCGCGGGGGGCCTCGCGGGAAAACTGGCGGCACGCCGCAATGTGCCTCTCGCGAAACTCGAGGCCAGAGAAGTGGATGCCATCCTCGCGCGAGTCCTCGATCCGGTTCGGGAAACGGCTGATGAGGAAGTAGAGATCTCGAAGATTCCCGAAGTGCTCACGCAGAAAGCGTAAATCACAGAGGCTAAATAAGCACTGCCACAAGGCGACGGATTGGCGTTTGGCCTTCAACCAACCGCCCTATTTCACCAGGAGTCATGCCGAACACCTTTCGACGCCGCGTGCGGCCTCGGCGAAGGTTGCTGATTGGCGGAGACTGAATGGTTGGCCTCGGTGCTCGTTTCTTGGTTGTGCCCGGTGGTGCGGGGGCGGATTCCCGTCTTCTGTTGCGTCTTTCAGACACAGCAATCCGAAGCTGAGGGATTGCGCATTGTAAACTCTGCTTGTTCTCGATTGCCGTTTTGCAGCTTCAGCACCGCAGCGCCATCCAGGCCTGCTCAAAGAGCCCTTGCAACGGCTAGCCGGGGGGCAACATCACCACAAGGTGACGCACGCTCCGTTTCAGCGGCGTGCCGAGTTTCAATAGCCGCAGCCGGATCGTCGTAGTCTACGTTTGCGCCAGTTCCGTGCCGTGGAGCGCCCTTCGCCGCAAGGTTTCGAATAGCGCGCAGGCAATCGCCGACAGATACAGCCACAACTGGTTGGCGCGCATGGCGGCCGCGCTCATCCGGTCCACGAACAGGCTCAGTGGCTCTTTGATGCGATTCTCCATTTCGCCCAGCGCGCAGTACAGCTCCTCGCAAATCGTTCGCGGATGCCTTACCTTGGCAGTCAGCGAGGTGAGCAGGTTGCGCGAGTTCTCCCTGCCCTGGTCGTGCTCCGCTTTGGCAGCCACGCGCCGCATGCGGGGCGGGATGGGGTATTTCCGGATTATTGAAAAATTCCGCGGGGCGGCCGGATGCTGACTGCATGGGTGGACCTTGCTTATTTTCCACGGAGTTAGCGGTGGATTGGGAGTGCGGAGTTTTGTCCGGATTTTCCGGATTTGATCCGTACGCCGGGATGACGGAATCGGAGGGGATGCGCTCGTTTACAGCGGACGCGGCCGCGTTGACGATGACGGGGCCGGCGGGCCTGGGAGTGGGGACCGCTTCCTCGTTGGTCGCGCTGTGCGGCGGCGGGGCGGGAGCGGGTTCGGCGTGCGGGCTCGCTTCGGGTTGTTCGTCTTCTTCGTCTTCGAAGGGGGCGAGCGGGGCGGCGTTGGCGGGGATGGGCTCGGGGAGCCAGTCGGCTTTGCCCTTGCGCGAGAGGAGGGATTTCGAGGCGCGGTAGCGAAGGGCGGCGGGAAGAGATTCGTCGCGCTGGATGGCGTCGAGGAGCATGCGGGCGTAGGCGTCGGCGGTGTGGAAGCCGCTAAGGACATCGCGGCGGTGGGATTCGCGGGCGGATTCGACGGCGGCGCGAAACTCCGGGCGATTCCGCCATTTTTCGTAGCAGGAGCGGCTGATGCCGACATAGACGCAGGCGTTCGTGATCGATTCGCCCTGGGCGAGGTAGCGGAGGAAATCCACCTGACGTTGCTCGCGGGCGCGTTCGTTGGATCGCTTCTTGAAGGCGAGTGGTTTCGGGTTGGTGGGCTTCATGAGTTCTGCTTCCTTTCGCTTGTCCGGGGCGGTTGATCTGGTTGCCCGCCTTCGCACTCAGAGGGATTGTAGAGGCGGGCGTAGCGGGAATTTGGCGCGTGGTTCGCTAACTGGTTGGCAGTAGGAGAGATGCAGTTCTACAACTTCTGTGATTGGGCCGGGAGGCGGGGGTGTTTTGGAGTGATCTTGCGTGGAGGAGGGCGGAACGGAGCCGACACGCCTGCCAAATAGCTCCGGCGTGGCATGGGCAGGCTCTCGTCTGGCTGCTTCCCGGACTCGCCGCTCTTGAGTGGAGCGGCTGTAGGTTTCTCGTGGATGTTTCGTCTGGAGGGGGCGTTTTGCGAAACGAAGCCAAGGGCGAACTGGCAATCGGCGTAAACCGGGGTTCCTTGGGCGTGGCCGCGCCGGAGTCGCACCTGCAAACGGGCAGGTTCTCCATGGATGCGCTGGCGCGCGGCTGTTTCTTTCTTGGCAGCAAGGCCTATTTGTGCGTTCGTTTGATTGTAGCGACGGTGGGGGCGGATTTGACCTTTGTGGGGGCAGCGGATCGGTGCGGGTGGGCCTCCCCGAGGGTGGAAGTGATGGCCTGCGTTGCCGTTCCGTGATTCCGGGGTGGAAGCAAATTTTTCTTCGCTGGCTGTGACTGCGATTCAGACCGCTGCGCGATGGAGCGTAGATCGGAGTAGTCTGACTCGCATTGGAGGCTAGGGAATCCACTTCGGTGGGCAAGGCATCGGCGGCTTCTGGACCCCCCAGGCGCTGCTCGGAAAGAGGCCTAACGCGGCTGGAATTCCTGCTTGAAGTTGCGTAACAACCGTGGAATCAGCGTGTTTACATAAAGTGAAAGCGGTGCCTGGAAGCCGTGAATGAACCCTTTCCCCGGTAGTACCCAGGTCTGGACCCCGGTGATTCTAAAGAAACTCGCCATTTCTGGTTTTTCCGGTTCTGATTTCGCCGAATCATGACCGCTCGCGCGGTTCTCAACCGCGA
>JADLCF010000245.1 GCA_020847315.1 Bryobacterales bacterium
AGCAGTGCATACACGATTGCATCCCCACGTCGGAGCGGGAGGGCGTGGCCATGTGCCTCGAAAACCACTGGGGCCTGACGACTTCGGTGGACCACCTGATCCGCATCTTCAAGGGCGTGAATTCGCCCTGGCTGAAGATGAACGTGGATACCGGCAACTACCCCGGAGACCCTTACGAAGGGCTCAAGGCGCTGGCGCCGTACGCGAGCATCGTGCAGGCGAAAACGTACCAGGGCGGCGGTGTGTGGTATTCGCTCGATCTCGATTACAAGCGGATCGCCGGCATTCTTCGCGATGCGGGTTTCAAGGGATGGATTTCGCTGGAGATGGAAGGGAAGGAACCAGCGGAGACCGCCGTTCCAAAGGCGTATAAGATCCTGCGGGAGGCGTTCACGGAATAACGCGATGCCGGCGGAGTCGCGTTCGCGGGCGGCTCCGGCGCGCCCTAAGGCGTGAGCGCCGGGGTTGACGCCACCAGTGGATTGAAGCGGTAGACGAGCCCATCCTCCGTGCGCACGACGACGCGCGCGCCATCGATGGGGCCATCCACAATGGAGAAGAAGATCGCTCCGTCGGTAGTTTCGCCGGGGGCCAGTTTCGTGCTCACGAAGGCGATGGCGCTTGCCGCCGTGGCTGCTTTCAGATTCTTGAATGAAAGTTCGGCGATGGCGGATTGACGCCGCGTTTCATAACCGTTGCGCGATCCCACGCGCGGCGACATGCCGTAGAGGCTCAACTCATAAGTGCCCACCAGCTTGATGATGTCGTCGCGGTTGGGATTCCGAATGAAATCCCGCACGACGTCCGCCGCCGCCATGGCCTGAGAGACGCGCCCGTTGGGGCGTTCGAGCGAAAAATCCTCCGGCTTGATCTGCCGCGGCTGGCCGGATCCGTTGGCGACCGAAACCTGCAGAACGCCGTAGGCGCGGAGGCTGCCGGGCAGGCGGGTGAACATGACGGTGAGCCCCTCGCGGCTGAGGGTCTGGTACAGACTGCCGCCACTCTCAAACTCGATCACCTGGGCGCGGGAAACGCACACGAGGAGGAGGCAGGCGGCGAGGCACGCGGAAACGCGCCACGCCCGAGCGCGATGGAGAAAGAGCGCCATGCCAAGTGGGACGCAGGGGAAGCGCGCCATGATTCCAGTCTACTTGCCCTGCTCCGCGGCAATCGCGGCGATCATCTTGGCGAGTTTCTTCCGTTCTCTCTTCACGAGGGGGTTTTCCGGATAAGCGGCCTCGAATTGGGCTAGATAGCGTTCGCTCATCGCCGGCTCCTCCTGCCGCAAATAGAAAATGGCCAGGAGCAATTTGGAGAAGGGCTTGAAATAATTTCCCTTGGTGGCGGCGATCTGCAATTTCCGGAGGCCCGCTTCCTTACTGCCCTCGGTGTCGTCGAACTTGATAAACCAGCGCAGGAAGAAGGGAATGCTGCCCAGCAGATACTCGCTGAAGCCGGTGGTGCAATAGACGTCGTAGAATTCGGGATCCACGGCCAGCGTGCGCACCGCGTATGACTGCGCGCTACGCGCGTATTTCAAGCTGGCGGCTTGGCGCTTTTCGACGAGAGCCATGTAATCGAGGGTCATGCCCTCCGTCATCGTCATCGTAAACAGGGCATTGGTATCGTTCGCGTCGCGCTTGAGATGCGATAAGGCGATCTGCTGCGCCTTGGCGATGTTATCGTAAATCTCCGATCGCAGCGCGGGATCGGGCTTTAGCTTCTTTTTATCCTTGATCTTGTCGTCGTCCTTGAAGAACTCTCCTTCCAGGATGCTGAGGCGGTCCAGCTCCTGGAACAGGCCCACGGCGGCGAGCACGCTGTAGCCGAGCGGGTCGCCGGGATGTTTGGCGATATAGAACTGAATCGTGTTGCGCGCTTTCGCAAAGTGAAAATTATAGAGCGCGTGAAAGGTGTCCTCGATGGCGCGGTTGCCGGAGGGGCGCAACGCGGCCTGCGGCTCAGCGGAGCCAGTACTCGCAATGGCGAGAAAGATGGCGGCGGTGAGAATCCACTTCATCATGATTATCTAAATGCGAAACAACTGGTGATAGAATGCGCTGGTTCTTTCCTGAATCTGCGCAAGCTCTAATTCTAACGGTTGATCGTGCAAATGGTGGGGCGTCCACTTGCGCAACAGTTCCAGCAGGGTTTCCGATTGCGTGGCGGATTTCGGCAGCGTGCCTTGCGTCTTGCCCGTGGAGAGCCGCAGCCCGTGATCCACCGCGCGGTAGAACGTCGCTGCATCCCGCAGAAATTCGGCGTCGGCCCGCTCGACGTGCCCCATTTTTTCCACCACATCGATCCGCTGCAAGGTGTTCAGCACCGGGAAGTAAATGCCCGCGCTGCGCAGGCGGAGATAGAGCAGGGAGAAGTCAATGTCGTAAAATCCCCCGCGCCCGCTCTTGAGCGGATTTTCACCGCCCTGCTCTTGTTCGAGACGCGCCCGCATCGCGGCCAGTTCCATGCGGGACCGTTCGCTCTGGCCATACCTGCGCCAGACGCTCTGCTGAATCTCGCCCAGGAAGCGCTCACTCAGCCTCGCATCTCCCGCCACGGCGCGGGATTTCATGAAGGCCAGCCCCTCCCAAGTTTCCGCGCGATTCTCAAAGTAGCCGCGGTAACTCTCCTCGGTCTGCACCAGGGAGCCCGCGCTGCCATCCGGGCGCAGCCGCGTATCCACCGCGAAGATAATTCCATCCGCCGTGTAAGAGGAGAGCAGGTTGATCATCCGCTGGGCGACGGCGCGCCAGAAGGGAAGCTCTTCAGCGTCCGCCGGCGAGAGCACGAACAAGAGATCGGCGTCCGAGCCCAGATCGAATTCGAGCATGCCGAGGCGGCCCATGGCGACGACCATCATCTGGTCGCGAGGCTCGTAGCGGGCGGAGGCGGGGCGCTGCTTGGCGAGCGTATCCGCGATCGCGATGCGGTACGTGGTCTGAATGGCGGCGTCGGCGAGTTCGGAACAGCGGTTGAGCGTTTCGAAGATCGGCCGTTCGAGAATGAGGCTCTCCGCGAGAATGCGGAACAACTCCCGATGGTAGAACCCGCGGAGATCGGCGGGTTCCTCGAGAACGCTCACCAGGTCCGTATAGGGCAGGTGCGTCTCCACAGGGTTGCGCATGGCCATGAGTTCGGATAGGAAATCCAGGCGGCGCAGCAACTGCTCAGAGAAGTAGGGGCTCAGTTCGAACAAGCTCAACACATCGCCGAGAACCGCCGGGTACGCATCGAGCATCGCAAGCCATTGCGGTTGGCCCACCAGCTTTTCCGCGAAGGCCTCAAGGTAACGATGGCCGCGGCGCAGGGTCCGGTTGCGTAGCTGCCGCGCGGCGGCAGGGGCTTTCTGGTCAAGGAAGCGAATCGCATTCGTGGCCAACTGGGGCAGGGGCCGGTCGTCGAGTTTCACCGCTTCCGCGAGAGGGGGCATCGGCGAAAGGTTGCGCGGGCCCTCTTCGGTGAAATAGGCCGATTGCTGGGAGTGGATCACGCGCTCATGGATCGCCAGAACCTCGCTGAAGTGGGCGTTCAGGCGTTGTTCGAGGGCTGCCCTGTCGGGAATGAGGAAGCCGTCTTCCGGCGGCATCTTGCGGGCCAGGGAATCGCGCTGCCAGTCATCCTCCGGCAGGGTGTGGACCTGCCGGTCCTGGTCAAATTGCAGGCGGTGTTCCACGTTGCGGAGGAACTGGTAGGCGCCCGAGAGCACGGCGTACTCCCCGGCGGAAAGAAACTCCTTTTCCCGCAAGCGGAATAGCGAGAGCAAGGAGCCGGCGTGGCGAATCCACTTATCGCGGCCGCCGTGCAGGCGCTGCAGGCACTGCACCAGAAACTCGATATCGCGAATCCCCCCGGGTTGCAGCTTCACGTCCAGGTGGTTCGGCCCGCGGGGCGCGCGGTTCGCTTTCTCCTGAATCCGGTGCCGCGTTTCGCTCACCGCTTCCACCTTGCTGAAATCGAGCGTCGTCGAATAGATCAGCGGGGAAACATACTCCAGGAACTCCGCGCCCAACTCCATGTCTCCCGCCGCCGTGCGCGCCTTCAAGAGCATTTGCAGTTCCCAATCGCGGGCGCGGTTCTTGTAGTACTTCTGTGCGGCATCCAACGAGATGCAGATTTCGCCGATGCTCCCCTCGGGGCGAAGGCGCAGGTCCACCCGGTAGCACATTCCTTCGGCAGTGTAGGTCGAGAGCGTGTCGCAAAGTAGGTGGCTGAGCTTCTGGAAGAACTCCTTGTTCGAGATGGATTTTGCCCCGTTTGTCTCGCCCGCGCCGCGGTAGAAGAACATCAGGTCGATGTCCGAGGAGTAATTCAGCTCCCTTCCGCCCAGCTTTCCCAAAGCCATCACGCACATGCCGCAGGGCTGCGTTTCGCCATCTTCGCCGGTGATAGTGGGCGTGCCGAAGCGGCGTTCGAGTTCGAGAAAGATGCGCTGATAGGAGACCCGCAAGATGGCGTCGGCCAGATTCGAAAGCTCTTCGGTCACCTCCGCCACACCCGCCAATTCGTACACATCCTTGAGCACGATGCGCAACAATTGCCGCCGCCGGAAGCGCGCCAGCAATTCCGCCGAGGGTGGGCCGGAGGTTTCCGTATTGAGGAAGTTCTCGAGCCGCCATTCCAGTTGGTCCGCGGTGAGCACGGAATCGAGATCGTGCGTGTGAAGCAGTTCTTCCAGCCACTCGGGGTTGCGCACTATGGCTTCCGAGAGAAAGCGGCTGTTTCCAAACACGGCGATCATTGCCTGCAAGCCCGCCGGCGAGGTGCCGAGGCGGAGGAGCGCTTCCGGGCGGTCTTCGAGCAGACGGTCGAGGTAATGAAGCGTCTGGTCCGGGTCCGGCGAACTCTGCACGAGGGCTTGCAGCTTCCCCGTCACTTCCGTTCCCAGGAAGTGGCTGAGGGCATCGGTGGTTCGGCCGGCGCGCTCTACATCCCGGAACGCCACTCGGGAAAGAAAGGCTTGCATCGTAAACTTAAGCCCCTTGCGGTTCGGCTAAGCTTCCCTCCGCATCGGAGCGCCCGGCCTCATTCTCGCGAACACTCATGTGTTCCGCATGCTTCTCGCGAATACTCATGTGTTCCGTGATCTCCTCGCGAACACTCATGTGTTCCGTGATCTCCTCGCGAACACTCATGTGTTCGACGCTGATTATATCGTTCGGGCGCACCATGCCGGGCTCCAGTACCTTGGCGTAGAAGCCGCTCTTTCCCCATCTGGGCGAAGTGGGGTCGCCGGCTTTCACCCGCTCGTCGTAAATCGCCGCCTGAATTCCCGTTCCGTAAACGCTCAGCGTTTCGCAAGGCCGGCGCATTCTCGTAATCTCGATCAGCGCATCGCCGGCGCGGAACCGGTCCCCGAAGCGAATCCGGCTATAGACGAGCCCTTCCGTCGTGAGGTTCTCGCCGGTCGCGCCCGCAAACACCGGGAAGCCCTGGGCGCGCAGATCTTCGAGCACCTCGATGCTCATCAGGAGCACGGCCTTCAACGGGCCTCCGTGGTATTCCGGATGGTTCCAGCGATCACCGTCAAACCCTTCGGCGGTGAGGCGGCCTTCGGGAATGGGCCGCTTCGGCACGCCCCCCGGCGAGATGTTCACTTGAAGCACTTTCCCTTGCATCGCATCCACAGCGTAGCATTCCCGTTCCCACGCGAGGGCCGCGAAGCCCCGGTGCTAAACTCAAGAGCAATGCCCCCTGTCGTCGAGGTTGAAAATCTGGTGAAGGATTTTCGCACCTTTGACCGCCGGGAAGGCGTTTGGGGCGCGATCCAGGATCTCTATTCCCGCCGCTACCGCAATTTCCGGGCCGTGGATAACGTAAGTTTCTCCATCGGCCAGGGCGAAATGGTGGGCTACATCGGCCCCAACGGCGCGGGCAAATCCACCTCCATCAAAATGCTCACGGGCATTCTGGTGCCAAGCTCCGGGCGCATTCTCGCCAACGGCTTCAGCCCGTGGCGGGAGCGCACCCGCTACGCGCGTACGATCGGGGTGGTCTTCGGCCAGCGCACGCAGCTCTGGTGGGATATCGGCGTCGTCGAGAGTTTCCGCCTGCTCCAGAAGATCTACGAAATCCCTCAGGCAGAGTACGATCATCGCCTCGCGAAGTTCGACGACGTACTCGAACTGAAGCGCTATCTGCATACGCCGGTTCGAAAGCTTTCGCTCGGGGAGCGGATGCGCTGCGACGTTGCCGCCGCGCTATTGCACAACCCGCCGCTACTCTTTCTCGATGAGCCCACCATCGGCCTCGATATCGTAGCCAAAGAGAGCATCCGCACCTTTCTCAAGGAAGTGAACCGCGAGAATGGCACCACGATGCTCCTCACTACCCATGACCTTTCGGACATCGAGGAACTCTGCCACCGCCTGATGATCATTGACCATGGGAAGGTGCTCTACGACGGCGGCCTTCCGGAGCTCAAGAGAATGCTGTGGGAAGAGAGCACGCTGAAGGTGGACCTACGGGATCGGGACCAGGCCACCCAGCTCGCCGCATTCTCAATGGATGGCGTGGGCGTGGAGCGGGTGGATGAACTCAGTTACCGGCTGCGCTTCCGCCGGGAAGAGGTGCAGCCCGCCGAACTCATTCGGCGCATCGTGAATGAGGTGCAGGTGCTCGACCTCGCCATGGAAGAGCAGCCCATCGAAGAGGTGGTGCGCCGCATTTACACCGGGGAAGCGCTGCACGACGACGCCCACGCCGCGCCGGAGACTGCGCGGCCATGACGCTCGCCGGTTGGACCAATTTTCCCGCGCTGGTGGAGTTCGGCAAGATCGGGTTCGTCAACATGCTCGCCTTCCGCCTGCGCTACTACACGGGCATCCTCACCTACTTCATCAACGTCACGGTTTACTATTTCATCTGGCGGGCGATCTATGCGGCCGAGCCCGGTTTCGCCGGTCTCTCCTTCGAGGAGATGCTCACCTACGTCTCCATCGCGTGGATCATCCGCTCGCTCTACTTCAACAATATCGATGTGCAAATCTCGCAGGAGATCATTGAGGGGAAGATCACGTCCGCTCTCCTGAAGCCCATCGACTTGCAGGCGGCCACCCTTGCCCGCGCGCTTGGCGAATCCCTGTTCCGCCTCATCATGCTCACTATCCCGTCGGCTCTGGTGCTCTTCGCGGTCTATCGCCTGCATCTGCCCGCGAATCCGCTCGCCTTCGCGCAATTCTCCCTGGCGCTGCTCGGTAGCATCCTGCTCGTGAGCGCCATCAACTTCATCGTCGGCGGGTTCGCCGTGAAAATGAAGAGCATCCTCGGCTTGCTGCGCGCCAAGTTCTACGTGCTGGATCTGCTCAGCGGTCTCATCGTGCCCATCTCCATCTTCCCCTCGCCCTTTCGCGAGTTCAGTGAGTGGCTTCCCTTTCAGCACATCGTGTATACGCCGCTGATGCTCTATCTCGGCAAACTCAACGGAGCGGAAGCCTGGCTGGCGCTGGGCGTCGCCTGGGTTTGGGTGCTTGCGCTCATTGTGGCCGGTTCTATTTTCTGGCGATCCATGACGAAGCATATGACGATTCACGGAGGATAGCCAACCTATGCGGACTCTATCGCTTATCTGGCAATACTTCGTCCAATACTCGAAGGTTCGCCTGGCCTATCGGGGAGATTTTCTCACCTCCGTTGTCACCACCATGTTCGGCGCCATCGCCGGCATCGCGGCCGTTTATCTCATCTTCCACCGCGCTCCACTCATCCATGGCTGGAGCTTCGACGAGATCCTGTTCCTCTACGGCTTCGGACTGCTGCCGCTATCGCTGTTCAACCTGCTGAGCATCAACCTTTATTTCTTCAGTGAGGTCTACATCATCCAGGGGAAGTTTGACCGCGTGTTGTTGCGTCCGGTGCATACGCTGGTCCAGATTCTCTTCGAGCAATTTCGCATCGAGGCGCTGGGCGATACGGCGCTGGGGATCGCGGTTCTGTGGATCACCGCGCCCAAAATCGGCATTGCGCTCGATCTCCGATTCTGGCTGCTCGCCCTCGTCTTCACGGCGCTGGGCGCCACGCTCTATCTGGCGATCTTCCTCTGCCTTACGGCGGTCAGTTTCTGGATGGAAGATCGCGTCGGCATCATTCCTCCGATCTACAACATGATGGCCTTCGGGCGCTATCCACTCGACATTTATGGCACGCCGATCAAACTGATGTTGAGCTGGGTGATCCCTTTCGGTTTCGCGGGCTTTTACCCGGTGGCCTATCTGCTAGGCAAGGAAGGCATGCTGGTATTTGCGTGGTTGCTCCCCGTTGTCACGGGATGTTTTCTGGCGCTGGCCATTCTGGTCTGGAACCGTGGTGTGCGCAATTACTCCTCCACCGGTAGCTGACTCGCGCGGGAAGCTCGCCGATTGGCCGCTTTCGGTTCCACTGCGATTGATACAGTGGTAGCGCGCAAGCCTGCAAGGAGCAATCGCCTCGGAATGCCTAACCTAACTCTATCCACTCTCACGCGCCGGAGCCTGCTCTCCGGCCTGGCCGCGGGCGCCGCGCTTCCCGTGGGTGGCGCATCAGCGCCGGCGCGCCTGCTCGTCTGCGGCGGAAGCGTCGTCTACGATGCGGAATTGGCGGGAGCGGCGGAAAGCCCCCGCTGGGGAGAGATCCGCGCGTGGCGGCCCGGCGAAAGCAAGGGGCTTCCCGCAAGCTACGTGGAGAAACGGTTCGCGACCACCGACGATTGCAAACCGATCGATGGGGGAACGCACGTTCTCGTCACCGCCTCCAGCGGTGGCGTCGCGATCTACGAACGCGCGAGCCTTGCAACGAAGTTCCACGCGCAAGTGGCCAATGCGCACTCCGCCTGCATGCTGCCCGGCGGGCATGTGGTCGTCGCGGCCTCGGTTTCCGCCGAGGGCAACGCGCTGGTCTTGTTTCATCGTTCCACCAGTGAGCGCGCCGTCTTCCG
>JADLCF010000246.1 GCA_020847315.1 Bryobacterales bacterium
ATGGTGGCGAAGCCGCGGGCTACATCATCGAACTGCCCGACGGCCGCCGCATCTACTTCGCCGGGGATACCTCCGTGTTTGGAGATATGCGATTGATCGCGCGTCTCTACGATCCGGATCTGGCCATCCTCCCTATCGGAGACCTTTACACGATGGGTCCGAAAGAAGCCGCCGTCGCCGTGGAGTTCCTCGGGGTGAAGCGTGTGATCCCGATGCACTACGGCACGTTTCCACCGCTCGCGGGCACGCCCGAAGCGCTTAGGGATCTGGTGGGCAGCGATGTTGAAGTGCTCGAGCTTGCGCCGGGCAAGGCATTCACCTATTAGCGCTCGCGCAGTGGGCTTCGCCGCCTCACCGCGCCGCTGGCCGGCCGCCCCCGGAGCTACGGGAATCCTTCAAATCAATCTCCTCACGCGCGCCATCATCTCACCCGCCGCGTCGCGGAACTCCAGCAATTCTTCAGGCGCAACCGCGTGGCCAAACCGGATCACGAATCGCCCCTGCTCGGAGACGCCGCAGGGAACCGCGGGCATGCCCGCGCGCGCCAGTTGCCGGAGGAAGCGATCCACGCCAGGCAGAGCCGGGCCGAGTGTTCCCGCCGAGCCAGCCACCCCTTCGGGAAAGAGGCCGATGGGCCGCTCCAACCGATGAGCCTCGTTCAGAATCCGGCGCAGCGAGCGCGCTGTGCGCTTCGGATCTTTCCCGGCGAATGGAATGGAATAGCAGTGCAGCGCATGGGCGACGCGAGGTAGCAGCAGGTCGCCGGGGGAAGGGAATCGCCAGGGGCCCATCTTCCAGCGCGGCCAATTCGCGGTCACCACCCAGCGCACCGGAGGGTCGCCTGCGCCGTAGCGCCCACGAATCGCCTGGGTGATGGCGCTAGCCGTATGCAGAATCCACAAGCCCTTCCTCTGGTAGTGGTTGGCGATCAGCAGAAAGCGCGGGTCGGCCGGCAAGTGCTCCATCCCTTCGTGGACGGGTGCTGGATCCATGCGCGAGACGACGCCGCGCGTGAATCCATCCAAGTCGGTTTGGCTGCCTCGCTGAATATGGCCCGTGAGGCCGAAGATGAGATCCCAGGGCACGGGGTAGCGCAAGAGTTTCCTTGCCGGGTCGCCGGTGTGCCCGGCCGGTTCCGGAAGCTCCCCAGTGCTCATCCCACCGGCCTCCCCTTCCAGTTCGACTTCCGGCGCGTGAGAGTCTTGAACATGGCGCTCAGCGCGATCGCCTGGAACAGGTAGATCGCCACGGGAGTGAGCACAATCGCGCGAGCGCCTCCGTACCATGGCATCAGCGCCAGGCCGGGCAAGACAGCGAAACCAGCCGCGGCAACCCAGTTCTCCGTCGCCAGGAGAGACGCGAGCACGGGCAGGTAGGAAGTGAGCACGATACTCGCCGCGACGACGATGGCTCCGCTCAGCGGATTCACCAGCAGAAAGCGGAAGGAATTCTTCTCGAAGCCCCGCCAAATCGCTCCCAGGCTCTCATACATGCGCACATGCCCATGTGCTTCCGCGCGGATCACGCGGGCATGCACGCCATGCCGCTTTGCGCGCCGGGCGAGCGCTACATCCTCGATAATGCTGGTGGCAACCGCGCCGTGCCCGCCCAGTCTGCGGTAGGTGTCGCGCCGGATCAGCAGGCATTGGCCGTTGGCCAAAGCCTCCCGGGAGACCGCGGAGTTCACGTGGTCTGCATTCACGCCCGTGAAGTAGAGCGCGAAGGCGTAGGGCAGCAGCACCTGCTCAAAGAAACTTTCCGTATGCCGGCGTGGAAATGCGCTCACCATTTCGAGCTTCTCGTGCTGAGCGTAGGCGACGAATTGCCCCGCGAACCCCGGCTCATACCACGTATCGGCGTCCACGAAGAGCAGCCATTCCGTGATCGAAGCGAGAGAGCCGGCATAGCAGGCATTTGGCTTGCCCAGATGCCCGTCGGGAAGCGGAGGCGCGGCAATCACCTGCGCCCCGGCCCCGCGCGCCAGCGCTGGCGTTCCGTCGCTCGATGCATCGTCCACCACCACGACGTCCACTTCCGGGAAGCTGCGCACCGCGCGCTCGATATTTGCGGCCTCATTGCGCGCCGGAATGATCACCGTAACGTCTGCCTCCGGTAGCGATCCCGCCGGAAGCACAGGCAGCCGCAGATAATTCAGGCGGGCCTTGAAGGCAAGCACCAGGATGCCGATGGCGATCAGGGCGGCGGCCGTGGCGGGGTTCATATCGATAGTTTACGTATGGTTGGGCCCGCGACTCCGTCCGGGAACATAGGAGTCTCCCGCTCCGCCTGCCAAGCCCCATCGCCGGCCATCGCGCGTGCCTCGATCTGCTTCGTGCCGGGGGCTGCCGCCAGGGACCCTCTGTACCGGGTCCAGGAGTATCTCGAGATGGTGGGCTCCAGTTCCGCATCCGTCCACTCCCCGCCATCCACGCGCACCTGCACCTTCTGAATGCCCCGGCTGCCCGCGAATGCCACTCCTCCCACGAGCAGGCGGCCGCCTTCCTTGCGAACCCCATCGATGGCGCACATGGTGTGAACCACCGCATCGCGCGCATAGCCCATCCTTTGATAAGTCCCCTCGTAAGGTTCACTCACGAAGCGAATCTCCTTGAGCCATTTAATGTTCTTGAATCCGTAGTAGCGTGGGCACAACATCCGCGCCGGGAAACCATGTTCCCTGCGCAACGTGCCGCCGTTCATTCCCAGGGCCAGAAAGGTCTCCTCGCCAAAAGCGTCGTCCACCGGCAAGCTGTCGCCATGGCCGTCCACGCCCTCGAACACCACGGCAACCGTGCCGGGTGGCGCCTGCGCGCGGTCCACTAACTGCGCGAGCGGAATCCCCGCCCACACCGCGTTGCCCATCAAATCGGATTCCAGCGTATTGCTGATGCAGCGCAGCGTCGCCGGCCGGATCTCTCGCTTCATCGCCAGCAGTTCGTCGTATGTATACGCGCGGATCACCCGGTCCCCGCTCTTGATCTCGAGCCGCCACGCGCGCGGATCGATCATGGGGTCCACCGCGTTCTTGCTCATCCGGTAAAACTTCTCCACCGGCGTCAGCCACGGCCGCGCCAACCCCGGCGCAAACTCCGCCGCTCCGGCGGGCGGCTCAAACGAAAACAGAGATACAGGCGATGAAGCGCGCTTCGCCCGGACCATCTCCCTCACATAGCTTTCAAATGCCACCAGCGCGACGCCGCCGCCCATTACCGCCGGTACCGCGGCCTTCGCCGCGAACTTCATGAAGGCCCGCCGCGGTTTCCCCTTCCCGATAAATTGCATCGCATATTCGGAGGCCTCTCCCCAGTCTTCGTCGAGCAGTTCAAGATGCGGCTTGCCGACAAGAAAGAGCGTAATCAACGCGGGCGCCCAAAACGTCCAGGAGCCGAGCGCGGAGTGGTAATCGAAGAAGCGATGAATCATCAGAATCGCGGGGATCGCCAGCACTGCAAGAATCACGAACCGCTCATACTTGCGGTTGCGCCAGTACGAAAGCATGGAGGGGATCCACAGGCAGAATCCCAACACGAATAGCCCGCCCGTCACCGCGAACGGCTTGGCCCAGGGCCCCATCGCTTCCAATAGCCAGAGCGCCCATGCGGAGGGCGTGTTCTTCATGATCCACTCGGCGATCGATTCCGTCAGCAGGGGCGTGCCCGCAAGGTAGAACGAAAGGTAGTGGGGAATCAGGCCGATTAGCGTTGCGACGGAAGAGTCGCGGATCGTCTTCTTAAGCATTCATCGATTTCCAAAAAGCGAGGCGATGCATTGTGTGTCTTGCCATCGGCACGGCCATGGATCGGGCGGTGATCCAAGCCTTGCGCGATGAAGGCACGACGGCGCGCCGCCCGAACACATCGTAGCCATTCTGCTCAATCTCTCTCAGGATGCCACGGTACACGTCCGCCGCGACACGCACGGCAAACTGGCCGTCCGCGTGGAGCATCGCGATGCCTGGTTCCGCGCGCTGGTAATACTCCTCCGCGCGGAGGATTTGAAACTGCATCAGCGCGCGGAAACGGTCGTCAATCACCGCCCCGCGCAGATCCTCCACGCTGTACCCGAAGTGTTCCAAATCCTCGGCGGGAAGATAGACCCGGCCGCGTCGCAGGTCCTCACCCACATCGCGAAGGATATTGGTGAGCTGCATCGCGATGCCCAAATCGATGGCGTGGGCCGGCGCTGGATCCCGAAACCCGATCACATGGCACATCATCAGCCCCACCACGGAGGCAACGCGGTAACAGAACTCGCGGAGCGAAGCGAAATCGGCATAGTGCGTGCCCTGCAAATCCATCCGCATGCCCTCGATGAGTTCGAATGGGTACTCGCGTGGAATCCTGAACTGGTGTGCAGTCTCCACGAAAATCCGCAGGATAGGCTCTTCGCGCCGCCCCGCGTCCCATGCGCGCGCTAGGGCTTGCTCCCACTCATCAAGCGCTGCGGCGCCCACTTCCATCGAAGGGGCTTCATCCACTAGATCGTCCGTGTGCCGGCAAAACCAATACACGGCATGGGCGGCCCTCGCGAGGTGCGGCGGAAAGAAGCGCGTTGCGAAATAAAAACTCTTCGAGCCGGTCGCGGTAGCCTCGGCGGCCGCCACGTACAATGGCTCGATTTCTTCGCGGGATGCCGGCGCTAAATCGGGAGTCTCTCGCACACCAGATTCTCCACGATCTTCGATGAGCAAAGCACGCCAGGGATACCCGCGCCGGGGTGTGTCCCCGCCCCGGTGAAGAATAAGTTACCAATATCCTCGCTCTCATTGTGCGGGCGGAACCAAGCCGATTGCATCAAGACCGGCTCAAAGGAAAATGCGGCCCCCAGATAGCTATTGAGTTTGGTCTCGAAATCCAACGGTGTGAAATACCTTGACGTTGCCAGACTCCGCTTCAATCCGGGGAGATACTTCGCGTCCAGAAAGTCGAGGATCTTCTTCATGTAGCGATCTCCCTCCACGCTCCAGTCCGTGCCGCCTTCCAGGTGGGGAACCGGCGCCAGCGCGTAGAAGCAATCGCAACCCTCCGGAGCCATCCCAGGGTCCGTCGCGGAAGGCCGGTGCAGGTAGAGGGAGAAATCGTCCACCAGCAACTTCTTGTGGAAGATATCGTCGAGCAATTCCTGATAGCGCTCCCCAAGGATAATCGTGTGATGCGCGACATTCGGGTACTGCTTGCGCGTGCCGAAATACGCCACGAAAACCGACATGCTGTAGCGCATATCTTCCAAACGCTCATCCGTGTACTTTCTGCGCGCCGCCGCGGGAATCATCTTCCGATAGGTATTGGCTATGTCGGCATTGCTCACAACGGCGTCTGCTTCGAAAACTTCTCCAGACGCCGTTTCCACTCCGCGCGCCTTCCGGTCCGGTGTCAGCAAAATTTCCCGCACCGGTTTCGAGAGATGCAGTTTCCCCCCAAGCTCGGTGAACAGGCGCGTCAGCGCCTTCACCAGCGCTCCCGTGCCCCCCATCGCATAGTGGACGCCCCACTCTTTTTCGAGGTGGTGGATCAATGCATAGATCGAGGTCGTCTCGAACGGGTTCCCGCCCACCAGCAGCGGATGGAAGCTGAACACCCGGCGCAGCATCGGGTCCTGGATGTACTGCGAGACGAACTGGAAGACGCTCTTGTACGATTGCAGCCGGATCAGATCCGGAGCCACGCGCAGCATGTCGCTGAACCGCAAAAACGGCTTGTCTCCAAGTTCGAGAAAGCCCTTCGCGAAAATCTCCTTTGTCCTGGCGATCATCCGGTGATAGCCCGCGAGATCCCCCGGCGCGAACGCGCGGATGCAGGCCTCGATCTCGTCCATCCGGTTGTTGTAGGAGAAGGACCTTCCGTCGTGAAATTCGACCCGGTAAAAAGGGTCCACCGGAACGATCTCCACGTAGTCCTCGGTTTTCCGTCCCGCCGCGGCGAAGATCTCATCAATCAGGAACGGCGCCGTAATCACCGTCGGGCCCGCATCGAAGGTGAAGCCATCCTGCAGGTAGACGTAAGCCCTCCCGCCGGGCTTGTCTCGGGCCTCGAGCAGGGTGACGTCGTAACCTCGCGCTTGCAGCCGGCAAGCGGCGCCGAGGCCGCCGAAACCGCTACCGATGACGAGGATTTGTCTGTGCTGCGTAGGCATGCAAAAATTCGAGAATCTCGAACACCGGGAGGCTGCGGTCCCCAAAGCCTCCGGCCAGATCGCGGGCTGCGTCCAGATGCCGCAGGAAGGGTTGGCGGTGCTCCAAATCTCCGTCCAGAAGATCGTCGATAAGCTGGAAGGCGCGGCCGAATTCCCTGCCGAAGAGCCTCACGCGCTGACGTTCCTCGCCGTTCAATTCCGCGCCCAGCATTCCCGCTTCGGCAGCCAGCTCAAACAGGGGAACGGTCTTCATCTCGTTCACCGCCGCGCGCGTGCAAAGGCTCTCTTCCCCGCTCAGCGACAAATCGCGCGCTTGTCCGGCGATCAACCCCGCGCAATCCAGCGTTCTTAGAAGCCTCTTCTGGAATTGCACCAACTGCGGCAGCGCCCCCTGCGGAGTCGAGAGTTCCAACACAGAACGAGCGGCCAGGGCCACCAGCCCAAACGCGGCCAGGATGGCATTGGCCTCTCCGAAACGAACGTGGACGGCGGGTTGCCCCCGGCGTTCCATCTCGTTGTCCATCGCGGGCAGATCGTCCACAATCAGGGAAGCGCAGTGGAACAACTCCACCGCCGCCGCCGCGCGCACGGCCATCGGCGTCCGGTTGTTCAACATGGCCGCCACTCGCAAGCTCAACACCGGACGGATGCGTTTCCCTCCACCCAGCACGGCAAAGCGCATGGCTTCCTGCGCCGCGCCGCAATCCCCATCGATGCTCGCCGTCAGTAGCGCTTCCAACTCGCGTTCAATCGCTTCGCGTTCTGCTCGAATGTCTACAACCGTCGCGGTTTGGCTGGAGTGCGGCATGAGTTCGTTGTCGATCTTGCGTGGGGATGTAATGCAGCCGGTCTAAGCGGCGTTCCCTGCTGCTGAGCCAGATTGGTAGATGCTCAGTGTAGCAGGATGGATGCTCGAATCGCTGCGATGGTGATGCGCCGCTACGACTCTGTCATGCCGCGCCTACAGATCATCCGTTACGATGCGCCGCTACGGCTCTGTTGCGATGCGCCGCTACGGCTCTGTTGCGACAGCGTTCCGCAATTCACCCAGCCCTTCCACCCGCACCACGCATTCATCGCCGGGCCGCAGCCAACGAGGCGGCTTCTTTGAGATTCCGACTCCCGCCGGCGTGCCGGTCGATATCACATCGCCCGCTTCGAGCGTCATCGCGGCGCTCAAATGCTCGATAAGCTCGGGAATCTTGAAGATCATCTCCCGCGTATTCGAATCCTGCATCGGCTCGCCGTTCAGCACCAATTCCATGCGCAACGCGTGTGGGTCCGGAATCTCATCGGCGGTCACGAGATACGGCCCCATTGGGCAGAACGTGTCGCAGGTCTTTCCCATCATCCACTGCGAAGTGGCCATCTGAAAATCGCGCGCGCTTACGTCGTTGATGATCGTGTAGCCGGCCACATACTCCTGCCAGTCGGCCGCGGCGATTCGTTTCCCTCGCTTGCCGATCACGAACGCAAACTCGGCCTCGTAGTCCGGCTTCCCGCTCTCTTTGGGGATCAGGATCGCCTCATCCGGGTTGAGGATCGCACTCGGAAATTTCGCAAACACCGTGGGCACGCTCGGCAGCGGCGCTCCCACCTCCTCGGCGTGGTCCTTGTAATTCAAGCCGATAAAAATCAGCTTCCCCGCATCCGCCAGAGGCGCGAGCAGCCTCACCCCGCTCATCGCAGTGCCGCTGCCGGGGGAAGCGGCCTCGAGCAACGTCCGCACGCGCGGCAATCCCTCCTCGCCAGCCTCAAGCACCTGCTTCACTGAATGGAAACCCAGAGATCCCAGCGAGAGCACACGGTCGTCCCGCAGCACTCCCGCCTGAGCGGGCCCCTCCACGGCCTGAAATCGAACGAGTTTCATCGGCGCAGTTCCTCCCTGAATCTCCTGACTACCTCATTGTACGTGGGCTCATTGAGTGTGGCCCCTGAATGAGGCGCCGGGCGCTACGCGAGCAGGTCTTCCACCACCTTGCCCTTGCCATCCTTGGTGATATGCACCGGTCGCTTCTCCACCTCCACCCCCGCCTCCGGGGAAATCCCCAGAGCGGCGAACAAGGTTGCGTGCAGATCGGGGATGCTCACGGGGTCTTTGACGATGCTGAGCGGCCGCTCGCCGGCAGTCTCCCCGTGCAGATACCCCTTCTTGAAACCGCCGCCGAACACGGCTACGCTAGCCGCTTCGGTAAAATGCCGGTGCATGCCATAGTGCTGCATGGAAGTCATCCGTTCCGGCTGTTTCACCTGCTCCTTCACCTCATTGCCCGGCTTGCCCTCCGTCATCATGTCGCGCCCGAATTCGGAGGCGATCACGACCAGCGTGCGGTCGAGCAATCCCCGAGTTTCGAGATCGCGAATCAGTTGCGCCACCGGCCGGTCCACCGAGGCTTTCATCGCCTTCGCCCGTTCATGCCCATTCTCGTGCGTGTCCCAGTGCCGGAAGGGAATGTATTCGGAACTCACCTCCACGAAGCGCGCCCCCCCTTCGACGAGCCGTCGCGCCAGCAGGCATCCCAGCCCAAACCGGCCGGTATCGTATCGCTCGTAGGATGCTTTCGGCTCCAGCGTCAGGTCGAACGCTTTGGCCGAGGGCGAGCGCAGCAGCCGGTCCGCGTTCTCCATCGCCCGCAGCAGGCTCTCCCGCTGATGGCTGCCGCCTTCGCGCATCATCGGGCTCGCTTTGGCCAGCTTACGGTAGCGTTCATACCTTGCGGCGAAGCGTTCCGCGCTCATGTGTGCGGGTGCTTGCACGCTGGCCACGGCATCGCGCGGATCGGTGATCAGAAACGGGGCCACATCGCTCCCCAGAATCCCCGCCGTGTGAAACGATTTCAGCGGGTCGCTCTCCGCCCCGATCTCCATGTTTTGTCCCACCACCAGAAACGGAGGCATCTCCGGGTTGCGCGGCCCCAGCAGCTTCGATACCCAAGCGCCGATATGCGGCACGGCGATCCCCTGCGGCGGCTCGTAGCCGGTGTGCCAGTGGAATTGATGGCGCGAATGCAGAATAAAGCCGAGGTCTCCCACGCGGTGCGAACGGATCAGCGTCCCACGGTCCATCACCTTGCCGATCTCTTCCATCCCCTCGGAAAGCCGGATGCCGTCCACCACGCTTGCCGCCGATGGGAAGGTGCTCAGCACGCGCTTGCTTTCGAGTCCCGCCTCGTACGGGGTGTACGTCTTCGGGTCGAACGTCTCCGTCTGCGCCATTCCTCCCGCCATCCATAGCAGGATCATGCTGTCGGCGCGCGGAGCCAGTTCGCTTCCGGTGGTCAACCGCTTCAGTTCGTTCTGTGCGAGCAGCTTCGGCGCGGCTCCGGTCAGCGCGGCCAGCGCGCCCGCCGCCGATTGCCGCACGTAGTCCCGCCGCGTCATCCCCCGGAACAACTCCCGCAATACTTCCCGCTCTTTCATCGGCCGCCCCCTTAGTGGATGAACTGGAATTCCGGGCTCACCAGCAGCGCCCAGAACAAATCTTCCACGCCCGCAAGCGTGGGCTTCTTCCCGCCCAGCACCTCGAGTGCAATCGCTTTCTCTTCCGCGGTCGGCCGCCGCGAGAGCAAGTGCAAATAGAGATAGTCCGTCAGCGCGCCGCTGCTCCAATCCGTGGGAGGCGGCGGCGCGGGGATCGCTCCTTCGATGCGGATCAGATGCTCCGCGTCCGGTTCCTCGGTGAAGACGAAGAACCGCAGCGCGGGGCTGATGTCGCTCTGCTTGCTGCGCTCATCGATCGCCGCGCTCCCGCGCAGCGTCGTGTAGCCGCCCTTCGGTACCGCAAATCGCAGCCGCGACGGAATCTGCGCCGTGACGGCATCCACCTCGCCTTCCTTTTGCATCACCTTGCCGTTCGTCACCGTGAGCGGTACGCTTCCTCCCGGCCCGGTGAGTTCCAGCCCCGCCCATCCCGCTTTCACTCGCGAGGGGTCGTAGCTGTCTACGTCTTCGAGCACCAGCCAGACCTCGCTTGCCCCCCTGATGTCCGCTTCAAAGGGCAGCGGGCCGCCACGAATCATCTTGCTATCGAACACGTTCCGCGGTGGCGCCTTGGTGAGACCCAGCAGGCTCGCGGCCCCCTTTCTTACGCGATCGGAAAGCAGCGGGCCATTCGTCAATTCGAGCGCTTGAAGCATTGAGGGCGCATCGCCGCGTTCCGTGTAAACCTGGTCCCGGATGGGCCGCCCCAGCGCGCGGCTAAGTGCATCGCTCTTGCGCCGCCACTCTCGCGTGTAGTGGGCCGCGGTTTCGGTCCGGGGGCTGTTCACTTGCCAGGCTCCGCTTACGAGCGAAATCGTGTCTTGCATTTGTTCGGCGCGAATCCGTCGCGGCGCCGGCCCTCGAAAGACAAACTTCCCGGCCGCTTCCGGTTCCACCGCCGGCATCTGGTAGGCCCGCGAGGTCATGATCGTGGAAAGCAAATACTGAAGGTCGTATTGATGCTCGACGAAATCCGTTGCCAGCCAATCGAGCAGATCCTGGCTCCAGGGTTCGGCATCCATATCGTCGATCGGTTCCACCAGGCCCCGCCCAAAGAGCAGCTGCCAGTATCGATTGACGATCGTGCGCGCGAAGCGCCCGTTCTCCGCGTGAGTAAACCAGCGTGCGGCGGCCGCGCGCCGGCTCCCGGCGGTATCGTCGAAGGGCACGTCGATCCCATCGAACGGAAAGCGCGCCTCCGCCGTCTTGCCCAGTTTCACGTCGCATCGCGCCATCTCCAGCGGCTCATGCGAGAACATCGCCGCCAGCCCGAAGGTATCGGCCAGCTTCCAGCGGTTCACGAAACTGTCGTGGCACGCCGCGCACTTCAGGTTCATCCCAAGGAACACCTGCGCCGCGTTCTGCGATGCCTGCATTGGCGGCGTCTGGCTGGCGCTCACAACGCCCCTCCATGTCACCCCGATGAGATACCCCTCCGCGCCTTTCCCCTCCACCGGGTTTAGAAGTTCCCCTACCATTGCGTCGTAGCGCTTGTTGTTCTTGAGCGAAGCCAGCAGCCAATCGGTGATTGACTTGCGTTCCCCGTGGTAGATCACGCCCTCGTCGTTCCGCAGAAGATCGTTCCAATAGCTCATCCAATGCTCGGCATAGGCCTCCCGGTTGTTGAGCAGCCGCCTGACGAGCGCCGCGCGCTTCCCATCGGCCGTGCTCTCCACGAATGCGTCCAGTTCCGCGGGGGTCGGCGGCAGACCGCTGATGTCCATCCAAGCCCGGCGCGCGAAGAGAGAGTCGTTCACCGGCTCCACTGCCCGGACGTGATGTTCCGCCAGGTAGCGATCCACGAATCGGTCGATGGGGTGAGCCGCCGTTCCTTCGGGCAGCAGCGGACGCCTTGGGGCCGGCGCCGCCACGCGATCGATCAACCCCACCGTCCCGTCGTACTTCGCGCCCTCGTCGATCCAGGCGCGAATGAGGGAGATGGTCCGCTCGTCCAAGGGTGCGCCCGCCGGTGGCATCCGCGGCCCCTGTTTACCGGCGATCTTCTTCACCAGCAGGCTGTCCGCGCCATTCCCGGGCAGAATGGCCGCGCCGCTCACGCCGCCGGTTAGAAGATCCGCGCGGGTATGCAGCCGGAGCCCTGCCTGCGCGCTCGCTCCCGCGTGGCAGCCCAGGCACTTGGCGGTCAGCACGGGCTGCACCTCGGTGGCGAAGTCCACCGCTGCCAGGCACGGCATCGCAGCCAATATGGAGAGTAGCGCCAGCGCCCGCAATCGCTCCAAACCCAATCCTGCCACCCGGCGAGTCCACGCACCCATCCGTGTATGCCCCCAGAAAAGAATGTTCCGATTCTATCGCCTTAGCGCAGGTTGCGGAGCCCTTCTTGGCCGCATGGTCAGGGAATGTAGTCCTTCGCGATCCGCCGCTTCTCGTGTCCGTCGAGGACGTGTACCACGCGAATTTTCTTGAGCTTCTGCGGGGATAGCTGTCCAATCGGCACGTAGACGATCTGCCTCCCCATCCGCGAGGCGATGCTGCGGAACACAGACCGTGGCGGTTTCGGCGCGACGTAAACTACATAGCGTTTCGTCGAGTAATCGATTCCCGCCAGCAGCAGCCGTTCCGGTTTATTGCGCGCGATGTGGTTGTAGTCCGGGTCTACCCATACGTCGTACATGCGCCGCGGCGGCAGGCTCAGCAACAGACCGCCATACTCGGCCCGCCCGATTCCTGGTCCCACCAGGCGCTCATACGGGTCGGTCGAATAGAACGCCATATCGCTCTCGTTCTGGTGTTCGCCGAGCCAGGTCGTCATCCACGAATAGCGATCGTCGCGGTCTTCATCGAAAATCACCACCACGGAACCCACATCGCCATGCACCTTTTCATAGCTGCGCACGTAGATCTGCTGCTTATACCAGTTGCGGATGGTCTCGCGGATATCGATGCCGTCGAGGATCGACGTCAGGAACGGCTCCACGCGCGTCCGCTCTTCGGAGAGGATGCTCTTTGCTTTGCTCTTCAGAAACTTTCCGTAATCCTCGATCACCAGATCCTCGGGCGGATAGGAACAAATCGAACTTCCATCCAATTGCTGCGCCCACTCCCCCTTGATCTTCTCCTTCGGCCGCCGCTTCAAGCCTGTGGATTGAAACCGCTGTTTATCGCTTCGCCTGCGCCGCCGCAACTGAATCCGTTTGGTATTCAGAAAGAGGTCGCTCGCATTCAAATTAAGCGTGGGCGGCCGGTCGCGCTCGCGTTGCGCCGGGTAACGGTTGGCGGTTTCCCAGAGCCAATACGCGAAATCGTCGTCCACCGTCCCACGCGCCGCCATGGCTAGATCGAACAAGTTAGGCGTGAGCTGCCGGTTCGTGAACGCAAGGTTCCGCGTGAAGCGCGCGAACAGCTTTCGCTGCCAGCCCTGGACGCTCTCGCCGGTCTCCCGCTCATACACCGCCTCGGTCTCGCTGAATAGCGCATACTGCGTCTTCAGCCGGTCGAGCTTCATCGTGTCGAGCGGTTCCATCCTTGCGCGTTCATACTCCGCTTGCAGAAACGGATATTCGCTGAGGATCTCCGCCAGGCACTCGGGGTGCGCGTTCGCCAGATGCAGCCCGTCCCGCCGCAGCACGTCCACCGGTTCGTCCTGCGGAACCGCGAATGCCCGTCTCACCGGTTCGAGCAGCGCGAACGAGAGCACCACTGCCGTCATCGCCTCCGGGTTGGCGCCTTGCAGCTTCCAGGCCATGCCCCCGGCCAGTTGTGTCAGATCGCTTCCGCCGGGAGCGCCCGATTCGAGCCACGCTTCAACGTAGCGCTCATACCCCGTGCGTGTGAGCGCGTAGGAATCCGGGTAGCGGTGCTCCTGGTGGGGCCTCTCCGCCGCGTCGGGCTCCAGAAAAACGATCTCCGCCCCGATCTGCGCGCCCGTCCGAACCGCTTCGATCATCGGGTCGCAGGGCTCGATCGGCAGATATACCCCGCGATTGGGGTCGTGCGGATCTTCGTGTACCACGATCGAGATCTCGGGCAGGCGATTCACCGCGGCCAGGATGGTTTCCCGCAGCGTCACCGGGAGTTCCACCGCCACCACGCCCGGCATCCACTCGAGCAGCCTTCGCCGCACTTCGAGGGCGAACTCCATGCGCCCCGGAGCCACCGGCAAAAAACGCAGTTGCTCGTCAAACAATCGCATTGTCCGGTTTAGTTCCGCTGCGTCGTCCGCCATCACTCTCATCCTACCGAACGCCGCCGAAGGTCCCCCGCTCTAACGGTCCTCGCGCCCGGTAGCGTGCAGCCAGTGGCGGAACATCGCGGCGCTGCCCACCACCACGGGGTCGCTCGTCAGGTCTTCGAGAAAGCAACTCATCTTGCGCCGCCAGTTCGGGTATTGCCCGGTGCTGCCCGGCAGGTTCTGCTGGTCGAGTTGCTTCGTCAGGTCCTCCTGGTTCAATTGCAGCAGCTTCGACGGCGTGCGCGCGAGGTATG
>JADLCF010000247.1 GCA_020847315.1 Bryobacterales bacterium
CACCATCGGGGAAGCCCACCCGCGCCGACCCACTGCCCCCACAAAGTTCAAATCCGCCCCCACCGCCGCTACAATCAACCGGACGCACAAACAGGCCTTACGGCGAAAAAGGAAACAGCCTCGCGCAGCGAGTCCAGGGAGCACCCGCCCCGTTCGCGGGTGCGACTCCGGCGCGGCCACGCCCGCTGCATTCTCGGTTAGCGCCGATTGCCCGTTCCGCCCTTGGCTTCGTTCCGCAAAACCGAGCCCTTGCCCTACGAGAACACCGCCCGTTCCGCCACTTCCGGCGCAAACCGGACCCGAACATTTCGCCGGTCACCGCGAATCGCAACAAAGGCAAATCCCTTCAACCCGCTGGCATAGCGGGCCTTATCCACCTACCCATCCACCCAGCCCCGGCGCGATGGTTCGTTTCGGCGAACCCGAAACGTAGAATCAATCGTGCGGGAGAACTCCGTGTACCGGTGGACCTTGCATTCGCTCAGGCAGACTCCCTTGCGAGCGTGCTCTTTGAAAAGTGAATCGATCCATTCCATCGAGTGCGCAGCAGGTGCGGGACTTGCCAGGTTTGTCCGGATTTATCCGGACAAACCCGGACAAAACGGCAACGCCCTATGAAGGCATAACCACTGAGGAAGCAATACGTTGGAGCAGCCGTGCGTATCGCGTAGAGGAGATGATTTTTTCCAAGCGGGCAAACGGGAGGCCCTGGGCGAAGCCATGCTGGCGAGGATACGCGGATCCGGCACACTCGCATTCCGCACCTACTACCTAACCACCGGAACGGGAGCCTACCCTGCAACGACAGACACAGAATCAACAACATGCAGCGAAAATCCGGGGAACGAACCCATTTGTTCGCCCTAGGGCGAAAGTTAATGCGTTACCAGGGAATGCCACAACAAAAACGGACATTCATGAGAAGCCAATCCGGTGCGGCGCACCCTAGGACGGGACGGAGATGCCGGCGCGCTGAGCGGAGGAACTTCATCGACGCGGCAAACGAGCGCCCAACGGAGAGGCGGCGGGGCAAAAGGAGGATGCGTGCGAATGCCCATCACCGCTCCAACAAAAAGATCCACAAAGCCGTATGTCATTCACGCCATGGCGCCGATCCGCGCAAGAACCTCTCGCCCCCGTCCCGCATGGTTCGTTTTGCCGACCGCAATCGGGATAATCAAACGTGCGGAGGAACTCTGTTTTCAGCCGGACCTGGCAATCCACTGGAGAGCCCACCTCCCACCCTCGTTCTTTGGCAACCGAATCGATCAAGTTTTCCGGAGTGATGGCTGCGCCTGGGGATGTCCGGTTTGTCCGGGTAAATCCGGACAAACCGGAAAACGCATCTCCGTGCCGTGGCGCTGCAACCAATGTTGCATCAATGCTTTACGGCGAACTGGCGTCTCTTCACCATCCGGCTCGTTTTTTCGCGCGCGGAGTCGGGCATCGCGATGCCCGAAGCACGCTGCGGCTTTGTTTCGCGAATAACAACTAGCCGCTCGCTTCCACACCGCCGAAAATTCGTCCAAAACGAAGCCCGTGCACGGTGTTTCCGAGCACTCCCCTCTCCGCTCGAACAGCCTCCAAGCCGGGCTTACGGCACTGGGGACCGAAGGCGACGGCAACAGAGTTATGGTCTCGAATGGCGCAACCAATGGAGGGGGAGCAGCGGAACCGATCCGATCTACGATCAGGCAACCAACGCGTATTGCGGCTTCAACGTTAGGTTTGATCCGAAAAAAATGGGTGGCTCAGGCGGCTAGGGCATCGCAGGGGCGCACGATGGAACTCACGTCGACGACTGCCGAATGGACGAACTCAATCCAGCGACGGCAATGTTTCCCTTCCAAATCGAATACCGCGGATACCAAATGTCCGCGTGGGCGGCATCCGCTTTGGGCTATAGTTCGTTCACGCCTCAGTATAGCGGCCGGAAGCTCACAAGCTGGAACTCGAGTTGGGGCGCGGTCGATGATAAGGTTCTAGCGAACTTCATCAAGACGTTCCGGGACAAGAGTGGGCAGCCGTCACATCCTGAAGCACAGCTCCACAACCCACGGAACAACTGAGGAACTGGGGCGATGAGATGGCATAACCGACCTGCCGCCTTTTTGGCCTGCTCGGCAAAAGCGACGCGCTCAGCCATTGTGCTTCAAGGGCAGGGGTTCGTTGAGCGGGGTCTTGGCCAAGGTCTCCCAGTCGGCAATGGTGAGGCCGAGATCGCCGAGAACGTCTTCCATGGGGATAGGCTTGTTGTGCTTGCTCCACTCGATGGCCTCATTGAGGCCGCGGCGCTCTTCATCGGTGAGCGGTTCGTTACCGATTTCGGCGGTGGCCAGTTTCTGGGTGAGCTTGCGCGCAATGCGGAAGTCGCGTAGAGTCTGAGCAAGATTCGGCATAGGCCAAGGGAAAGAAGCAGGACTGCGGATATTATGGGGCTTCCTCAAAAAACTTGGGTGTCACAAGTACATTAGTGTCAGTATGCGCTAGTACAAGGATGACGGTTGATGCCTTTTGCGAGCGGCCATTTTCAGGGAGAGAATCTCCGGTGTAGAGATCAGGCGGCTAAACCATCACCGCCTTGATGCGGCGGCCGTTTCGAAGCGGATCCGGAGGAGCTGTTGAAGGATTACCGGGATCTGGAACCGATTTCGGGCCACGAGAGCCCGTCCTTCGCGAAACAAGGTTCCGGGCGTCATCTTCGTCGGTCAGCTTCCATTCGCAAGAATGCGGGCATCCCCGGAAGCGGCATTCCCGGGGAAGCACTCCGGGTGGGCCGCGATCGCCGCCTCCGCATCGAGAAACCCCCGCTCGATCCAGCCTTCCACGGAATCGCGCTTCCACCGGAGGAAGTCGCGCAGGCCGCCAAGGGGTTCCGCCGGTGCAATCGTCAGCACACTCATTTCCGCCGCGGCAGAAAAATCATGCCGTGAGACCGCGCGCATCAGCTTGCTTGCCATTCGCCCGCCCGGAAAGGGCAGCGTGGGCAGACAGTGGATCGCAATCGCCCGGCCGCAGCCAAACTCGCCCGCCGCCCAGAGCGGCAACGCCTGCACCAAGCCTCCGTCGGTGTAGAGCGCGCCGTCCAAACGGTAATGAGGGAAAAGCACCGGCACCGAACAGCTCGAAGCCAGATGCCGCCAGGTTACGTCCGGCGCGCGCGTCAGCACAGGACCGAACGGGCGCAACCGCGTCAGCACTACGCCAAACGGTATCCGAGGCGTGAAATGGCCGTGCATCTCGCGAATCTGTTCTTCCAGATACGGCACGCTTACCAGCCCGTCGCGCCAGCGCGCGGGCCAGCGCAGCTCGAACTTCCCCGCCGCCTCGGCATGCATCCAGCGCTCGATCAACCGGTCCGGCTCAATCCCCCCGGCGATCGCCCATCCATTCAACGAGCCTACACTCGCACCAACCACCGCGTCCGGCGCAAAGTGCGGGGCCAGCGCCTTCCACGCTCCTGCATGATACGCTCCGAACATCCCACCCGCCGATAGCACCAACGCCGTGCGGCACAATGAAGGTGGTTCGTGAGGAATCTGCATCTTCGAGCATTTCGTCTGGCGCCTTGCTTCAAACGAAGTGTATCGCGGCAAGCGGCTCCCGTTATAAGGTGGAGGTTTCAGGAGAAAACCCGCGCGAGCAGCGCCCACGGAATATGAAGATCGTCAACCGGCATCAACTGAACTGGAAAGCGGGATTATGCGTGGCCGCGGCGATGGCGCTCGGAACGACAATGGGACAATCGGAAACAGTTCCTCCGCCACGTCCGCCCATGCAGGCGCGGTCGATGGTGATCACCACGCATGGGGTCGTGGGGGCAAGCCAGACCCTGGCCGCCGCGGCCGGCGCGCGCGTGCTTGAAGACGGCGGCAACGCGATCGACGCCGCCATCGCCGCCAACGCCGTTATGGGCTTGGTGGAACCCGAAAGCAACGGGATCGGCGGGGACCTGTTCGCCCTGATCTACATTGCCCGCGAAGACAAACTTTATGCGCTCAACGCCAGCGGCTGGAGCCCCAAGGCCATGACGCGGGAAGCCCTACGCGCCCGCGGCCACGCCGCCATGCCCGAAACCGGCATTGACTCCATCACCGTCCCCGGCGCCGTCGCCGGTTGGCACGCCATGCGTGAACGGTTCGGAACGCTTCCCTTTTCGCGCATCCTCGCCCCGGCCATCCGCTACGCAACCGAAGGCTTCCCGGTGACCGAGCTTATCGCCGCGGATTGGAAGAGCGGCGTCGACAAACTCTCGCGGCAATCGCATGCGAAGCAGCTCTACCTACCCGGCGGCGAAGCCCCGGCGGTGGGTGGCATCTTCCGCAATCCGGATCTCGCGCGAAGCTATCGCCTCATCGCCGAACACGGGCGCGACGGCTTCTACAAGGGGCCGATTGCCGATGGCATTCTCCGCCTCATGCAGGAAGAGAAGGGGCTCATGACTGCGGCGGATCTTGCCGAATTCGAACCCGTCTGGGTGGACCCCATCTCCACGACCTACCGCGGCTGGACCGTCTATGAACTGCCTCCCAACACCCAGGGCATCGCCGCGCTGATGATGCTGAACATCCTCGAAGGCTTCCCCATCGCAACGCTCGGGCACAATACCGCCGAGACGCTGCACCTGTTCATCGAAGCCAAGAAGCTCGCTTACGCGGACATGCTTGAGCAGGTGGGAGACCCCCGCCTCGCCCGGATCCCCGTGGCCACCATGCTCTCGAAGAAGTACGGCAAAGCGCGGGCTGGCGAGATCGATCGGAACACGGCGAAATGCGCGGTACTTCCGGCGGACCTCCAGCACATCGCCCAGCTTCCCGGATCGGACACCATTTACCTTGCGACGGCGGATCGCGAAGGCAACATGGTCTCTCTCATCCAGAGCATCTATCTGAGCTTCGGCAGCGGACTTGTCGCCCCCGGGACGGGCTTCGTCATGCAGAACCGAGCCGGACTATTCACTTTGGCAGAGGGCAAGGCCAACACGGTTGCCGGCCGCAAGCGGCCGCTGCACACCATCATTCCCGCATTCATGCGCAAGGGCGATACAAAGGTCGCCTTCGGCATCATGGGCGGATGGAACCAGGCGCAGGCTCACGCGCAATTCGTTTCGAACGTGGTGGACCACAACTTCAACATGCAGTGGGCGATCGAAGCGCCCCGGTTCACGAAAACCACCTTTGAAGGCTGCGACGTGGAAGTGGAATCCCGCATCCCCGAACAGGCCAGGGAGGGCCTTCGGGAGAAGGGCCATCTGGTAACCGCCGGCAATCCCTTTGATTCGAAAGTCGGCAACGGGCAAGCGATCCTTCGCAACGCCGAGGGCGTCCTCTTCGCCGGTTCAGACCCCCGCAAGGATGGCAGCGCTGTCCCGGCGAACCCGGCCCCGTAGCATCACGGAGCACGACTGCGCCAGTGATGCGATCGATTCGACGGAGAAACGGCGCGTGCCAACATAGATGAGCCCGTTCACCTGACCATCATTAATGAGCAGGGCGAGAATCGGCACTGCGATTTCGCGATTGCTGCGCTCATCGCTAACACAATTTGGCGTCTGTTCATCCGTTGCACGAGCCGATTCCTTTCCGTAAGATGAGTCATGCACCGTCGCCACTGCCTTCGTCTGATGAGCGCCGTTCCACTGATTGGCGCTCTGGCGCCGCTTCCCGCAGCGGAGAAAGTTGCTTTCTTCCGTCCTGCAATCTGTGCGTATTCCTTCCGAAACGAACTCAAGCGCGGCGAGATGACCTATGCCGACATCCTCCACATGGCTGCGGATACGGGAGCCGATGGGGTGGACCTCACTTCGTACTGGCTTCCTAACACCGAGGACGAAACGCTCTTCGCATTGAAGAAGTTGGCCTACAAGTTGTCCGTGTCGATCTACTCCGTCGGTATCCGTGCGCGCATGGCGCAACCCACGGCCGCCCTCCGGGATGCCGAGGTTGATTCCGTGCGCCAATGGCTGAGCGCCGCGCAGCGCCTCGGCGCGAGCCAGATACGGATATTCGGCGGTGACGTGCCGAAAGGAGCCACGGAGGAACAGGCATCCACCTGGGCGGTGGAGACGCTGAAGCGCTGCGCGGACGAAGCGGTGCACAAAGGCATCATGCTTGCCGTGGAGGATGACGGTGGCATTACCACGACTGCCGAACAAACACTTCGCCTCGTGAACGGCGCCGCGTCTCCCTGGGTTGGCGTGAATCTCGACGTCGGGAACTTCGAGACCGATGCCTACCGGCAGATTGACCTGTGCGCGCCGCTTGCCTGCAACGTGCACATCAAATCCCGCGTGCGGCAGAACGGCAAGGAGGAAGACGCGGACTGGGCGAGAATCCTGGGCATGCTGCATCGGCACGGCTACCGTGGTTACCTGGCGCTTGAGTATGAGGCGGAGAGCGATCCGCGAGCGGCCGTACCCAAACTCATAGGCCGCCTTCGCGAGGCGATTCGGCGGGCGTGATCGCCGCCGCCAGCGGCCGTTCCTCCGCTCCTCGCCTGGCGGATGTGCAGCGCCGGACCCCGTCTCCGAACAATCGCGCTACCCAATCCGCAAGGCAACCAGATGTTCCTGCGCGCGGACGTCTGTACTTCGCGCGGATTCTTGCGCCAACCAAATGAAGCCTGCCCATTCCCGCTGTTGATACGATGGCAGGCGAGTTGGCGCTTTCGCGGGAAACCGCGATGCCCCGCATGTTTCGTGGGTATCGTGGCGTTCCATCGACGCCCAACTTCAGCAGAAGATGAAGGAGAAAGACGTGCGACCGATTGCCGCGCTGGTTGTGATCGTTCTCTTGGCGGCGAGCCTTCCTGGAGCGGCGCCCGAGGGTGTGGTTCCGGCCGTCAACGCCATTGAGCCTTGGCAGCAGGTGGGCCAGCAGCCCTACGAATTCACTTGGGTCCAAAGAGAAGAGAACCCCGGGACGCTCGTGGACTTCGAGAATCTGGAAGGCTGGAAGCTCGAGCTCTACGATGGCGCGAAAGGCGAGCTCCGCCGCAGCCGGGAGCAGCAGATGTGGGGCCAGCACGTGGCCAAGTTTCTGTATTCGGGAACAAGCGAGAAGAGCCGCGTTATCGCGCGACCTCCACAACCGATCCCCATTCCGGAGCGCTTCGATTCCGTTGAACTTTGGGGATATGGGAACCGCTGGTCCTGGGTGCCGGACGACTCGACGCCCGCGGGCGATGTCTCGATTCTGATCGTGGATTCCCGCGGACGTGAGTTTCAGATTCCGCTGACGAACATCCAGTGGAAGCAGTGGTGGCTCATCCATCGGAAAGTTCTTGCGGAAACGCGTGAGCAAATCGTTTGGCCGGCGAGCTTCTCCGGGATTGAAATCGCCAAAGGAAAGAATGCAGACCCAAGATACTTTTATTGCGACTCGCTGGTTTTCGTTACGGAAAAGCTCGAACCGCTCGCGCTGAGGCCGCAGCCGAAACGAAACCTGGAGCCGCTTCCCGGTCAGAACCTGGGCTTGAACACCGGGCCGGGAACGCTGCCCTTCCCCACGCGAGAGGAAACGATTCTCCCCTCGAACGCCGCCACGGGCTTCATGACCTCGGTACGGCAACTGGGCGCAAACCGGTTTGAACTCCTCTACAAAGGCGCGGATTCGACCGTCCGTTATCTGTTCAGCCCACGCACGGGAGATCTCTCCGAAGTTTCCGTGAGCGTCGATGGCGGAACGCCCTATCAACCGATGGAGGGCGGGGGCGTGCGCTTCACGGATACGCCGGGAGGGCAGGTCTCCCAAGGGCAACTTCTCGGTGCGTCCGTGAAGGGAGACATCGTAGAAGCGAAGTTTCGCCACGGCTCCCGGATCGTTGACTACGCGCTGCGCATCTGGCAGAAGTCGCTCGTGATCGATGTCCTGTGCCAGGGCGGGGAAGCGACGGAGCTGAGCTTTGGCCGCGTGGGCGGCGTTACGGCTCCCAAGCTCATCACCATCCCCTTTCTCACCTACGGTTCCACGAACCCGCGCGTGCTCATGTCGCGCGGAGAAGCCAAGCCCGTCTTCACATCGATCTGGTGGGATTGGTATCGCACGAATGCATCCGAGCCTTACTTCGTGAAGAAGCCCGCCGTAACCGATACCAGCGCCGAGATCAACGGCGGCATGCGCTACATCCCCAAGACCGATGGGGCCCGTAACGATCTCGTGGAACGCATCTTCGTCACCGCTTCCGCCGCCTATGAAGAAGTTCTGCCGACGATCGCGAATCCCCCGTCCCTGCGCCAGCGCGAAGGCAAAGAGAGAATCTGGACCGTCACCCAGCCGAGCAACTTCCAAAGCGACCACAAGCTGAGCCGGCAGATTCGCTCTTATGGACTCGACAAGATCATGCAGCACAGCCACGAAGTCACCTGGC
>JADLCF010000248.1 GCA_020847315.1 Bryobacterales bacterium
ACGTGCGCTCCTTGTAGAAGTGCGGCTGCCAACCGGCCGTTGCGCCCCAAGCGGTAAATCCATTGTTGATGGTGGGCATGCCGCTGTAGCAGGCGCCTTTGGCCTGGCTGGGGCAGGCATCGAGAAGTCGGTCCGCGCCGGAACCGGTAACGACCGGATTGTTCGTGTTCGGGATTCCCCAGACGTCACTCCCGGTATACGTGCCGAAGCCGGGGAAGGTGCCGTTCATGTCCATGCGATTCGTAGCGAACGTGCCATCGAGAACGAGCGTGGGAGAAAAGATCTTGGTGAAGCCAAAGGTCGGGATATTCACGGTGGTTGGGGTGACTTCGGGCGCCGCCGCGCGAGAGAGACCGGGGCCGCCGAGTTTATCGCCAAATACGAAGACCGAGGAAACATCGGCATCCATGCGGCTGTACTTGCCCCAGACCGATAGATTGTTGCTCGGATTCCAGTTGATCTTCAGGTCATAGTTGTAGCGGTTCAGCTTCTCCGTGCCGGAACTGTAGTAATTGGCAAGAGTGCCCTGGGAAGTGCCGGGGAGGTTCGGCATCGGGGCCAGATCCTGGATCATGCGGCTGATCTTGTTCATCCGCGCGAGCGGGACTTGATTGGAAGCAAACGGAATCCTGCCCACGCCGTTCGAGGCGCCGGTAGTAGGATCGTAGATCGTGACGGGCAGGCCCGCAAAGTTTCCGGCGCGAATCGCCGCAGTGGGAACCGCATCCGTAATTCGCGAAATGCCCGCGCGCTCGAGCGTCCCTTCAAAGCTCCCAAAAAAGAAGAGTTTGTCCTTGATGATGGGGCCGCCCAGCGTTCCGCCGAAAATATTGAAGATCGACTTTGCCTTGTCCACTGTGGATGGAAGGAAGAAGTTGCGCGTTCGCAGGTGCTGGTTGTCGTGGTAGTGAAACGCCACGCCGTGCAAGTCGTTTGTGCCCGATTTTGTCGCCACGGTGATCGCCGCTCCGCCGGCCATGCCCTGTTCCGCGTCGAAAGATCCGGTGGTCACGTTCACGGTGCCGATCGATTCGACGGGCGGCACGTACACCATGTGGTGTGGCAGCCAGATATAGACGTTCGTGGCTCCATCCACGCGCGCGTTGTTATTGTTGCGGGCCGTGCCGTTGACGTTCGTCGTCAACGCGCGCGCCGGCGTCGAACCCACGCTATTCTGGAAGCCGGCCGGCGTGGCGCCGGGCACCAGATTGATTAGGCTTTGGAAGTTCCGGTAAGCCGCGAGAGGAAGACTGGCTACCGCCTGGCTGCTCAGTTCCGCGTGAACGTCGGACTTGTCCGTTTGCAAAGCGACCGCCGCCGAGGACACCGTCACCTGCTCGGTCACCTGGCCCAACTCCAGTTTCACGTCGGCGCGCGTTACGGTGTTGATCGTCACCTGGAGCCCCGTCTGGGCGTAGGCGCGAAACCCGTTCGCGGTCACCTTCAGCTCATATTCCCCAGGGAGCAGATTCGGCGCGGTGTAACGGCCATCCTGCCCGGTCAGAATCTCGCGGACTTGACCATTGAGAGTATTCGTCAGGCTCACGGTGGCGCCGGGAACCGTGCTGCCGCTCTGGTCGACAACCACGCCGACGGCGGAACCGTACAATACCTGGCCCACGGCGGGAATCGCGGTGAGCATTCCGAACAGAATCGCACTGAGTATGCTGGCTGAGATCGCCTTCATCGTAGAGAACCCCCCTTCGTAGCTCGTGAATCGAAGCCTGCTTTCAACGCCGGAGCGGCGGATGGAAAGCGAACAAAACTCCCACTAAGCGAGAAAGCAGAATGATTTGTTCATTCAGCGAATGAAGAATATCATTCCACCCGAACCCTGTCAAGATCTTTCCGGCGAGATTCTTCGCGATGCCGGCGAGGGCTCTGTGCTGCCCCGAATACGCGCCAAACAGGCCTACGGAGCACTTTTTGGAAGCGGGCAGTCAGGCGGTGAGAACGTGGTTCTGTTTCGGGATGCCGTTGAAGGCGAGCTCTTCAAGGTAGCGCGTTGCGATCGCCGCCGAGGCAGCCACCACTCCCGTTCCGGCGTGATGGGATTCGAGGATCAGCGGGACGTCGAAGCTCCTGGCGTTGCCCTGCATCGCACCCATCCGGCGCTTGGCCGCCTCCACGAGACTTGGGCATTGGTTCACCACGGGTCCAGTGAGCAGGACGAACTCCGGATCGAAGCTCCAGATGACGCCCACTAGACCCCGGACCAGGTAATCGGCCGCCTCTTCGACGACCTCAACCGCAATCGCGTTGCCTTGCTGGTATGCCGCTTCCAGATCTCCCAGAGTGGCAATGGGGCTCAAAGCGCCCCGGGAATCGTCCGCCCCCTCAAGTCTCCGCGCGAGGTTCCTGCGGATCGCGGGTCCGGAGCAAAATACTTCCCAGCAGCCCTTGAACCCGCACGCGCACGTGGGTCCGGCGGGGTCGATCGGCATGTGGCCCACCTCTCCGCCGATCCCTCCCGCGCCCCGCAGGATACGCCCATGGACGACGACACCAGCGCCGATGCCGGAGCCGATCTCCAGGCAGACAAAGTTCCGGTGATTCTTGCCCTTGCCCCAGATCGCCTCCGCCCGGGCCTTGGCTCTGCCCAAATGTTCCACGCGGGCGGAGACGCCGAGCCTCTGCTCGAAAAGGTCCCGCAACTGAACATTCATCCAGCCCAGATTCGACGCCACCTGGACCACTCCGGTCGCCGAGTTGATCAATCCGGGGATCGCAACCCCTGCGCCGGCGATCGAACTCCGGTCGAGCGAATTCCGTTTCTCCAGCAGCGCGAGACCCTCCGCGGCCAGAGTGACGACTTCGTTCGGTTCCGTATACCGGGGATAGCGGGTGGCGGTTTGATCGAGAACGCGCCCGGATAGATCCACCAGAGCGACTTCCACTTCCTCCAGATCGATGCTGATACCGGCGGTGAGGTTGGCGCGCGAGTTGAACGCCAGAATCGAGGCGCGCCTGCCGAGCCCCGACGTCGACTTCCCTTCTTCAATCAGAATCCGGGACTCAATCAGCGGCTGGAGAATTCCCGAAACAGTCGCGGGACTCAGACCGGAGCGGCGCGCCAGGTCCGCCTGCGAACTCGGACCGTCGGATTGAACTAACGCAAGGAGGAGAAGCGTGTTCCGCCGCCGCAATTCCTCTTTGCCCGCCTTCAACGGAGGCGCGCCATACTCGATCCCAACTCGCCGACGAATTACTTCTTTCACGATACAAAGTAAGTGTATAATCGATTCCAAGCTTTTTCAAGCTCAGCGATTCAAGCCACCGGACCGTCTCCGGGACGGTCCTATCATTCTCATTGCCGGTCCGGAGGCTCCGGCCGGCGCACCGCCCGATGATTGCAGGGCGACCAGCAGAGCCGCCCTCGAACGGGCAAGGAGAAAGAATATGCAGACGGATTCAGCTAAAGAGGGGATTTCCCGCCGCAGACTGCTACAAGCAACCGCGCCCGCGGCCGTGATGCTCCCAACCATTGTTCCCGCTTCGGCCCTTGGCCGTGGCGGTCAAACCGCGCCGAGCGACCGTATCAACCTCGGAATCATCGGGGTCAACGGCATGGGACGGGGAAACCTGAAGAATTGCGCGGCGTACAAGGACGTCGTGGTGACGGCGATTTGCGACGTTTCGACGGATCGGCGGGAGGCCGCGCTCAACCTGCATCGCTCCACGGCGAGAGGCCACGCCGATTACCGCGAGTTGCTCGCCAGGCCCGATGTCGATGGAGTGATCATTGCGTCGTCTCCGCACTGGCACGCGCTGATGGCGATCGACGCGGTGAAGGCGGGGAAAGACATTTACCTCCAGAAGCCGATGACGCTCTATCCCGATGAGACGCTGGCCGTGAGGAACGCCGTGCGGAAGCACAAGCGGATCAGCCAGATCGGCACTCAAATCCATGCGAGTCAAAATTACCGCCGCGTCGTCGAGTGGATTCGCTCCGGCAAGCTCGGCCCGGTCAACAACGTGCGCACGTTCAACGTGATGAACCAGGGAGTGAACGGCATCGGGCATGCGCCGAAGCAAGACCCGCCGAAGGGTCTCGATTGGAATATGTGGCTGGGACCGGCGCCCTCGCGTCCGTTCAATTCACTCTTGTTTGCCGATAGCTATAATCACTGCTCGTTCTGGGATTACTCCCGCGGGTGGACGCCCGGCATGGCGCCCCACATCATCGATCTTCCGATCTGGGCGCTCGAACTCGGCGTGCCGGAGATCACCTCCTGCTCGGGCGGACGATTCATCATCAAGGATGACGGCGATGCGCCCGACGTGCAGGAAATCACCTGGCGCTACCCCAATCTGACCATGACCTGGATGATGAACTGCGCCAACAGCTTCGCCTTCGACTTCGGACGCGGCAAGCCGGACCGGCGTCTGGGTATTTACTTCCACGCCGTGAATGCCACGTTGTATACCGACTACAGCCGCCACGAGATTGTCGCCGAGGGCGACTTCCTCAAGGACTCCGCGCCACCGCCGCAAACGATCGCTCCATCGCCGGGACATGAGCGGCAATGGCTCGATTCGATCAAATCCCGCGTGGAGCCGGATTGCAGCGTCAACTACCACTACAAGCTGGATCTTGCTCTCACGCTCGCCAATATCTCCTACACTCTCGGCCGCTCGATCCGCTTCGATCCGGTAAAAGAGCAGATTGTGGGCGACAAGGAAGCCACCCGGCTTGCGCGGCCGGTCTACCGAGCGCCGTGGAAGTTCCCGGCGGAGTATCTGTAAGCCCGGTCTCTCGCGGCAGGCAAGTGCAACGCGGGAACTGGCGGATTGTATTCGCGAACATACGCTCTGTAAGCCCGGTCTCTCGCGGCAGGCAAGTGCAACGGCTCGAAAGGGAGTAACAGGAGGGGGCATCTCGGCGCGAAGCGGACGCTATCGCCGGCGAACGCCTACTAAACCGGGGTGGCCCCTCCCCATTTCGGCTGAGCGCGGAAAGCGGTTGCCGCTCGTGTTCGCTTCATTAAAGTCAAGAAGCCTTTAATAGCGCGCGGGACTATTAAAGGATATGTCGTTTTTCTTTAATAAGCTAGAGGGGGGGGAGCAAGGCGACATCCAGGATTGCAGCGCTCTCTTGCCTTTCCTACCCGCCCGCAATCAGGAATTCGAGCCCCTACCGGTGACAGCCAGAGGGAAACGCTAGGATTAGAGACAGCCGCTTGAAAAAGAGCGCGTGAAATCGTCGCAGCCTGCGCGGAGAAGAAACGACTTCCAGTGCTATCCTGAGAGGAGCCACACGTGCGGAGAGGTGCGAGAGTGGTTGAATCGGGCGGTCTCGAAAACCGTTGATGGCGAAAGCTATCCGTGGGTTCGAATCCCACCCTCTCCGCCAGTTCCCCCGCCCGCACCCTCTATCTTGGCAGCCCCACATTCTTCAGCGCCGCGTTTACGGTCCCCATCACCTGCTCCTCCACGCGCTCGGTAAATGGTCCAATCTGCCCGTAATAAATCATGCTGTCGTCGGCTTCATAACCGCCCTCGCGCAGAATTCGAAGGGTGGGAATGTAACACATGACGTCGTTCGAGTACCCTGCCACGATCACCCGTTTCCCCGGCATCGCGCGTTTGATGCGGTGTCCGTAATCCACCACCACTTCCCCGCCCATCGCCACCAGGACGAAATCGCCGCCGATGCGAAGCGCTTGCGCGGGATAGTTCACCATGCCAACATTCTCGCCCTTCGCCATGCGGGCCAGCACCCACTCGGCGCGCCGCCGATGGAAGATGTCGCTGTGGTTGCGCTCCGCTTCGATGTCCTCCTTGCTGCGTGGCCGCAAGGGAATCGCATGGGTTACGAACGATGCGCGAATGCTCCCATCCACCGGCGTCAGGCGCCGGCCAAGAGCGGCAACCACCGCATCCGCCAGACTCTTTCCGTGCTCCGCCGCCAGTTCCCTGCTGCTGCGGGGAAACGGATTCTGGTCACCGCCGCATAGCATCAGGAACATCGCCGTCGTGCCGGGATAAGCGCTCTCCAGATCGGCCTGCGCGTGACCTGCGTAGTCTCCGTTGACCTCCAGAAACTCACCGGTCAAGGTTGTGTTGTGGCAGGAGTAACCGAAAACCACCGCCAGCATCCTGCCATCCGCGCTCTTCACCCGGATCACGGGAACCGTGTGGTCCACCGTGGCGGGCGGGTTCGATCCCGGATTCGCGTCTTTCAACCGGAGAGCGCGGCGATCCGCGGCAAACTCCGCATGGCCCACTCCGTAATCCAGCCTCGCCGGCTTCAGGCGATCCAGCGCCTCCCCGGCGGCGCCGGCAAGCGCCTTCCGAAGGAATGCGCGGTAGCGGGTGGTTTTCGCTTGATGTTCCGCGTCGAACGCGAACATGATCTCCAGATTCTCCCGAATCGCCGGTCCGCTATGCGTGTGCGAGCAATTGAGAAGCAATGCCTCCGGATCCAGCCCATGCGACGTCCGCAAATCCGCCGCGATTTCGCTTCGCAGATCACCGGGGATTCCGATCAGATCGAGCGTCACCAGCACGGCCCTCTTCCCCGAGGCATCTTCGAGCGCCAGGGCCTTGGCGTACAAATCCATGGCAACCCTCTCCGCAGGTTTGGTGCGGGCGGCATAGCCCGAAAGGAAAAACGGCAGTTCCGTGGGCGTAATCCTGACTGTCGCCACCCCGGCTTTCATCGCGGCAAGGGCCGCAACGCTCCCCATCGCCAGCAGGAAAAGAATGCGTGGAAGGTTCGAATTGCGAAGAGCCATGGAAGGTAGCCTATCGCAACCGGAACGCACGCAAAAGCCATTCCGGGAGGCCAGCACCCCCGGCGAAAGTTTCGCTCCTCGCGGAAAGCGTCGCTGGCCGCAACTTAGCGCTATCCTGGGACTGCCGGGAGCATCGCCTCGCCATGGGACACAATCACGCCATGGGACACAATCACGCAGCGGGCCACAACCACGCGGGCCATTCCCATGAACCGCTGGATTTCGGAAGAGCCTTCCAGATCGGAATCGTGCTGAATCTGCTGTATCTGGTTGTCGAGGCCGGGGTCGGCCTCGCCATCGGCTCCCTCGGTCTTGTCGCCGACGCCGGCCACAACCTCAGCGACGTGCTGAGCCTTGCGATCGCCTGGGGCGCCAGCCATCTCGCCCAGAAGCCGCCGCAAGGGCGCTTCACATACGGGTTCTCGCGCTCTCCCATCCTGGCCTCGCTATTCAACGCGCTGCTCCTCTTCGGCGCCATGGCCATTGTCGCTTGGGAAGCAGTGCAGCGATTGCAGCACCCGGAGCCGGTGCCTGGAGTACCGGTGATCGTAATCGCAATCATCGGATTAGCCGTGAACTCCGGCACCGCTCTCCTTTTCGTGAAAGGCCGTTCCGACCTCAATATCCGTGGCGCCTATCTCCACATGGTCGCCGACGCCGCTGTCACTTTCGGAGTGCTGCTGGCTGGCGTGGCGATCCTCTATACCGGCGCCAACTGGCTCGATCCCGTCGTGAGCCTGCTCATTGTCGTGGTGGTTCTCTGGGGAACCTGGAGCCTCTTTCGCGATGCCATCAAACTCTCCCTCGACGCCGTTCCTCAAGGAATCGATCACGTGGAAGTCCGCGAGACCCTGCTCGCGCTCCCCGGTGTCGAGGAGATTCACGACCTTCACATCTGGGCGCTAAGCACCAGCGAGAGCGCGCTCACCGTGCATCTGGTCGTCCCGGAACCGGCTGTGGATAGCGTCGCGCTCATCCAACTCGCCTGCCGGGAAATGCAGGATCATTTCGGCATTTCCCACACCACCATCCAGATAGAAACGGGCGACGCGAGCGCAACCTGCGTCCAGCGCAACCATGGCGCGGTCTAGGCATTAGCGCGGCCGGTCTGCGTTTGGACGGGATGGCTGACGGTCCAGGATCGGATAATCCGGCGAGGGAGTCATGGCCATGTCCATTAGCTTCGCCATGATTGAAACCACTTCGGGATGCTCCGCCGACAGATTCACCGCTTCGCCAGGGTCGCGGGAGAGGTCATAGAGTTCCACCGGGTTTGCGGATCCGTTGCGAATGGCTTTCCAGTTCCCCTTGCGGACGGCCTGCGAGAACCTGTCGCGGCCGTGACCGTAATCCCAATAGAGGAAATCGTGCTGCTTCCGTGGCTTTCCCTTCAAGGCGGGGACCAGGGAAATGCCATCGGTCTTCTCATGCGCGGGCAATCCGGCAAGTTCGGCTGCGGTTGGCAGAAAATCCCAAAAAGCACAGATCTCTTCGCAGATACTTCCCGGCTGAATCGAACCGCTCCACTGCGCCAGCATGGGCACGCGAATGCCGCCCTCGTTGAGGTCCCGCTTGGTTCCGCGGAAGGGGCCGCTGCTCCTAAAGAAGGCCGGTCGGTGCAACCGTTCAGCGGAGGGTCCATTGTCGCTTGCAAAGATGATGAGTGTTTGCTGCGAGAGCCCCAATTCGCTCACTCGATCCAGGATCAGTCCCACGTGCTTGTCGAGGAGGGTCACCATGGATGCGTACTTCCTCTCCACCTCCGGCCAAGCTTCCTTCTCATACGTATCAATGGGAATATCCTGGGAATCGGGAGAATTCCTGGGATAGTCTGACCAGTGGGGCATTGTCGGCGCAAAGTAGAGAAAGAATGGCTGCTGTGCATTCGATTGAATAAATGCCGTGGCGCGCCGGGCCAGCAGTTCGGGCGAATAGGACTGCCGTTTGTTTGCGCGGTTGCCCGGTTGGAGAACCTCGCGCTCATTCTCCCAGAGAAACTCCGGGTAATAATTGTGAGCGTGGTCCTGGTCGAGATACCCGAAAAATTCGTCGAAGCCCTGCATGTTGGGGAGTCCCCATGAGCCGGGATTCCCCAATCCCCATTTGCCGATCGCACCTGTCCGGTAGCCGGCTCGCTTCAGCACTTCCGCCACAGTCAGGTCGTCCGGTTGCAAAAACACGCCGTGGGGGATGTTATCCCGAACTCGTCCATGGCCGTTGTGTAACCCGGTCAACAGGCAGCAACGCGATGGCGCACAAACGGTGGATCCGGCATAGGCCTGCGTAAACCGCATACCGGCAGCGGCCATTCGATCCAGATTAGGAGTGCGAATCTTCTCCTGTCCGTAACACCCCAAATCGCCGATGCCAAGGTCATCCGCGAGAATCAGAATGAGGTTCGGCCGTGCGTTCGAGGCGCGAAGCAGTGGGGACGCGAGCGACCCCAAGAACGTTCGCCTTGTAGTGCGAGTTGTCATATCCGGCCTATTTTACTCGGTGGCCCCACTTCCGTGGCCATTTCCAGGCGTGGCAACATAGCGAAAAGCCGTGAAGCTACTCCTGCGTCCATTACGGCGCCGCCGGGAGCGGCCGGATCAAATCTCGCGCGGCATTCGCCAACGCGCCGGGTGCGGCAACCTTCACATTCGGGGGTAAGATTCGTCGAGCTTCGATCTCGCTCATCGGTTCCCAATCTCCATTGATGGGTTGAATGACGGCGCCGGGCGATCCTTTCAGCATCTCTGCGATATCGGTCATTTCGAGCGCGCGGAAAGGCACATAGTGAAAGGGAATCTCGCGGTCATAGGGCTCCCGCCGCCCGGCATCCGTGGCGCGAAGTTCATAGGAAGCCTGCAACGATTTCGGCCGATCGAGAAAGGCCCGGAAGCTAAGGAAAGAATCCCGAAGAATGAACCAGGCGACCGGCCTTTCATTCAATGCGGCCGCCGCCGCCAAGCCGGCATTGTCTCCCCGGCCATACAAGGCCACGGGCCCGTCTCCAAAGCTCCGCAGCGCCGATAAGATATCGGCGGCCTGCCGGCGCACATACCACTCGCCCAGAAGCAGGCTCGACGCCGCAATCCAGTTCCTCCGCGTGGTGGCGCGCTCTCCAATTCCGGGGGGATCGATGCCGGCGACGCTCCATCCAAGCGCGAGCGCTTCCTGCACGACCGGATCGGCGGCCAAAGCTTCCTTGCCGCGATCGTCCACTGCCACCAGAACACCCTTTAGCGTCCCGTTCGGCCTTACGAGGAAGGCGGGCGTGCCGCACAAATCGAGCCGCTGCACCGCGCCCGGCTTTACCGAGGCGTGGCAGGCATCCACCGGAATCGGTGGCCACGCTTTGCGTTTGCCTAAGGAAATCCGCTTCACCGCTTCGACGATCCCCGGCCCCGCAGCCCGGTTCTCTCCGGGCAGGAAACAGCGCAGTTCCGGCGCGTCGAATGGAAGGGTCTGCGTCGGCGGCTCCGCGTAAGGGCCGCCATCTCCTTCGTTCCTCAGCCACTTCAGGAACCAGCCATATGCCGCCTCGCGCTTCTTCACCTGATAACCGTGTCCCGTGGTCGCGTCTTCGAAATAGCCGACCCGATCCTCAAGACCTCCGCTCGCATACAACTTCCTGCCGTAGGCGGCGATCTCGCGCACACCCTGCACGGGAAAACTCTCGTCCTCCGATGCCGCGATGATCATCACGGGCCTCGGCGCCACCATGGCCAGGAACTCGTGGTTGTTGGCGTAGCGCATCAGACCTGGTACAAAGTGGCAATGTTCATTGCCGTTGTACCAATCAAGCGGGCGCACGGCCGCCATTTGTTCGTGGAAGTCACTGGTGCCCACGACCGGCACGGCCACCTTGATCCGCTCGTCGAGCGCGGCGGTGATCCAGGAGTTATACCCGCCGCCGGACGCTCCGGTGATGCCGATTCTGTCCCGGTCCACCTCCTTGCGGCTCAGCAGCAACTCGAGCGCGCAACGCGTTTCGTATTCGGCGATTCCCTGTTGGGAGACTCCGGCGAGCAATGCCTCCGTTCGCCGATGGTCGCGTGCCGATTGCCCGCGCTCCCCCTGCCCGAACGGGTCAAAGGAAAGGACGACAAACCCGAGCCGCGCCATGTTGATGCAGAAGGCCTGGAAATCCGGGCGGGTCTTGGAGTCTCCCCACCAATGGCCGTTGTAGAAAAGGATTCCCGGCGATACTGCTTCGAGGTTTGCGGGCAGGTAGAGATGCCCGGGGACCTCGACGCCTGGCAGCGTCTGCCAAACCAATTTCTCGATGCGATATCCCTGCCGCTCCAGGATTCCGATGCGCCTCACCTGGAGTTTCGGCGGCCAGGGGAAACGTTCGTATCCCAGCGAGGCTCTCAGTTCCCGGCGCAACTGCGGCCGCTCACGGCCCGCCTCGGCCAGGGTCTGCGCGTGCGAAATAGCCGCTTGCGCTTCTCTCGCGCGGTTCTCCACCTCATCGAGCACCGCCTCGGATTGCGCCGCGGTATCCGAGGGTCGCAAGGCTTCCACGGCAGATTTCCAATCTTGTGAGGCCAAAGAGGAGGCCAGCAGCGCAATCAGGAACAGATGGCGCATATCAAACCGTTCCTTTCAAATCTTTGGGAGTGCCCCGCGAAGAGTGGCCAGCCGGTTTAGCTCACCAGGCAGAAACTATCCCGTGCCGGGCCAAAACAGATTGTCAATCAGGCGGGTGCGCCGAAGCCAGATGGCGCCCGCGATCAGCGCCGCGCCTGTCACCTGTTCCAGGGGCGTGAGCCGATCGGGATCGACGATCTCGAAATACTCCACCCTTACAGACTCTTCCGCTTGAAGTAACTCCGTTGCTCCCGCCCTGACGGCCGCGCAATCGGTTTCCCCGGCGGCGATTCTCGCGTGGGCATCCGCTAATACGCGCGCCAGCACGGGCGCGACGGCGCGTTCTTCCGCGCTCAGGTGCTTGTTGCGCGAACTCAGCGCGAGGCCGTCCGCTTCCCGGACGGTAGCTACGGGAACGATGCGAATAGCAAGGTTGAAGTCCGTCACCATGCGACGGATAATCGCCAATTGCTGTGCGTCCTTCTCCCCGAAACACGCCACATGCGGTTGCACGACGTTGAACAACTTCAGCACCACCGTCGCCATTCCCCGGAAGTGGCCGGGACGGAACGCGCCGCACAGGTTCCGGCTGAGGACCGGAGACTCAACGAAGGTCAAAGGCTCCGAAGGGTAAAACTCCGAGGCGGTTGGCGCGAATACCAAGTCAACGCCATTCGCGGCGCATACGCGCAGGTCTTCATCAAGCGTGCGCGGGTAGGCGTCGAGATCCTCCTTGCGGTCAAACTGCAGCGGGTTCACAAAGATACTCGCCACCACGACATCGGCATGCTCGCGGGCGATGCGCAGCAGTTCCGCGTGCCCGGCGTGGAGCGCCCCCATCGTGGGAACAAGTGCGATGGATTGTTGCCGGTTACGGACCGACCCGAGACGCTCGCGCAGCAGCTCAATTTCGCGGACCACTTCGGGTGCGCTCATGCGTTGCCTTCCTCCCCACTCGGCGGGAATTTCCCTGCGCGCACATCGCCGGAAAACGACTGCACGGCCGCGCGGATGCTTTCGCCGAGATCCGCGTAGCGACGCGCGAAGCTCGGCGTGCGGCCGCCGGTCAAACCAAGGATGTCGTTGGTGACAAGCACCTGGCCGTCGCACGCGGCGCCGGCCCCGATGCCAATTACCGGAATGCGGCACTGCCTGCTCACCCTCACGGCAAGGTCTGCCGGAATGCACTCGAGCACAATGGAGAACGCGCCGGCCTGTTCGAGCGCCGCTGCGTCCCGCAGCAATTCCTCCTGCTCTTCGGGCTCTTTCGCTTGCTGCCGGTACCCTCCCTGTTGATGGAGCGATTGCGGCAGCAAGCCGAGATGGCCCATGACGGGAATTCCCGCATCGACAAGGCGGCGCACCGTCTTTCGAAGCGCCGCGCCGCCTTCGAGCTTGACGGCGGAAGCGCCCCCTTCCTGCATCAGCCTGCCCGCGCTACGAAGTGCTTCGGCCTTGCTCGGCTGATAGCTCATGAAGGGGAGATCCGCAACGACGAAGGCACGGGGCGCCCCGTTTCTGACGGCGCGCGTGTGGCGGATCATATCCTCGAGCGTTACCGGAATGGTGGTATCGAATCCCAGTTCCACCATGCCGAGTGAATCCCCCACGAGCAGCATATCGATGGCGCCGGTTTCGTCGAGCAGGCGCGCCATCCAGGAGGAATAAGCGGTAAGCATGACGATCTGCTCGCCTTTCTCCTTCTTCCCCTGGATTTCCGGAATGCGCAGCAGGCGCGTGGACAGATTGCTCATTGTGATTCGTATTCCTGTCTGAGGACCCCGGCCAGTTTCGCGGCGGCGGCGATCGAAAGACCCGCTCTGCGCGCGAGGGGAATCGTGCTGCTGGCAGCGGCCCGGTACAGATTTCGAGCTTCCGCCGGAGCGGATTCGAGGGCGTCGAGATGACGCTGGACAGACCCCACATCGCCACGGCGGATGGGCCCGGTAAGCGCCTCTTCCGGCGTGCTGCGCAGCAGAATTTCGGTCGTGTTTCGGAGGATGGGGGAAAGGGCGCGCAACCCCTCCGCACGCTCCACGCCGGCCTGCTCCAGAAGATCCAGAGCCGTGCTCACCAGCGTGACGTTATAGTTGCAGGCCATCACCGCCGCCGCGTGATAGAGCGCCCACTGAGACGGGTTCACATGGATCGCCTTGCCACTCAGCAGCCCGATCAACCGGGAGGCCCATTTCACCGCGGCGCCTTCGCCGCAATAGGCGTAATAGCACTGGGAGAGCGATTGCACCCCGGCTTCGGGAGCGGGAACGGTCTGTAGAGGGTGCAGCACACCGGTGGCGCAACCTTTTTCACTCAGCTCTTGCAACAACTCAGGCCCGGCGCTGCCACAGGTGTGAAACACCACCTCAGGAAGCCGTGCGCCGGAGGCGATCCTGGCTGCAACGGGTTCGATGGCGTCGTCGCTCACGGCAATCAGCACGACGGCGGCCTCCCGCCCAAGATCCTCTATATTGACCGTTCGCCGTGCGCCGGTAAATGCCGCGGCCTCCCGGGTTCTGGCTAGGTCCCGGCCGGCGATCGCCGCAATGGGCAAGCCTTGCTCTGCCAGCAGCGCGCCGAGCGATTGCGCAATCCGGCCCGTGCCGGCGATTCCCACGGCGGTTGAACGGGCAATTCTGCTGTTATCGGGAATCTCCATCGGCGCAATTCGGGATGGGCGGACGAAAATCATCCACGCCAGAGCGGCTCCCTGTATTCCGTACTCGAATTATAGCGTGAGGCCGAACCCTATCCAGCTCATGCGGGAACGATCCTGGGAAGCGCTCCATCGGGCGTCAAAGCCCGGAGACGATTGGAGGCGGGCAGGCAGCCTCAATCTCCGGTAAGGCGGCCGCGCGTTGTGATACTGTTGCGGCTGAGAGGGAGGTTTTCTGGCTCCATGACAACGTTATCTGGGACAACTTCATTTGGAATCCGCGGCGTGGCTCTCGGATTGTTGATCGCCATGGCGGCGTGCGCCGGTTTCGCGGCGGAACGCATCGCGCTGTTCAACGGCAAGGATCTCTCCGGCTGGCAGCACTACCTCTGGGATTCGAAGAACAAACGCGAAGACACGGCGACGCCGATGTCCGCCGTCTGGAGCGTCAAGGACGGCATCTTATACTGCAAGGGAAATCCAACCGGCTACATCCGCACCGACAAAGAATTCGAGAACTACCGGCTCACGCTCGAATGGCGCTGGCCGGAAGGGACGACGAGAGGGAACAACGGGGTGCTCGTCCACACGACCAGCAAGAACGCGCTGGGCCAATGGCCAAAGAGTATTGAAGTACAACTCGCGCTTGGGGACGCCGGGGATTTCTGGGTCATCGGGACCGATCTGGACGTGGAGAATGAAGCGTCCCGCAAGGAAGGACGCCGCCATTTGAACCTGACGGACGGTTCTGAGAAGCCAGTGGGCCAATGGAACCAAATGGAGATCGTGGCGCGTGGAAATACGCTCACGGTTTACGTCAATGGCGTTCTGGTGAACAAGGCCACGAATCTGACGCAAAGCAAAGGCGCGATCTCCCTGCAATCCGAGGGTGCGCCAGTGATGTTTCGCAATATCTATCTCGAACCGCTCAAGCCGTAACCCGTTCCCCGCCATGCGCGGCTGAGTGCGCGAAGCGCGCCTTCAGCCGCGCGCGGCGGCCTGCCGGGCGTCCGCGCACTCATGCGCTCGCGCCGTGCGCCGTGGCGATGGCGCGGCGCAGACGGTTCCAGTCCGTGTCGCTCGCCACGGTGCAATCGGCCCCCAGAATAAATTGGCGCGGGGCGCTCTGAATTACCGTCTTCACCTCGGCCACCAGTGCCTGGTCGCTCCCCTTGGCGAGGATGCCGTGGCGGTCCAATCCGCCCATCGGCGGACGCCCGAAAAACTGGTTCATCTGCTGCATGGAGAGGGTCTTCCCCGTGAGTTTCGGATTGCAGTTGACCACGTGCCCAGGGTAGTCCCGAACGGCGTCAAGGCTTGCGTACGGCGCTTCGTAATCGCACACATGAAGGATGTTGAAGGGCAGGCGGGACTGCGCTTCCTTCATCGCCACCAGATCAAACGGTTTCACGTACTTCGTGAACAACTCCGGGCTCGGCAGGCGGCCGGATTCGGAACCCTGCGTAGACATGTAAAACCCGTCCACGCCCGCATTGATGCACGCCTTGACGAAGAGCATCTGGTTCTCTGTGAGGGTTTCAAGGCCCCGCTTGACGGCGTCCGGGTTCTCCCGCAGATGCTGCTTGAGCATATCTTCCCCAGCGCATTGCCGGGCGCCCATAAAGGGCGAATAGAGCGTCATCAGAATGAGCGCATCCTTCTTGGCCGCTTTGACCAACTCCCGCACGGTGATGAGCAGAGGCTCGTAGAAATCGATCTTTACAGGCGGAATCTTGCTCCAATCCGAGGGCTGCTTGAGAAAAGTTTGCCGCTGGTAGGTTTGCTCGAACTGGATCTTGACGAAATCCATTCCGGTTTGGCGGAAGAATTCCAGATGGCGTTTCGTCGCGGCGGAGCCGGACTTTTCGTTCGGGCCGAAATGAAGGAAGAAGGCCGCGGGCGTATAACCGGGCGTCGTGTTTCCCGCCAGCCACGCGAGCATCCGTTCGCGTTTGTTGATCGACGCCGCCGTCTTGGACGTTTGGGCGTGCGCCAGGGCGCCGGCAAACGGGGAAGCGGCAGCGACGAACGGGAGCGAGAGGAGGGTGCGTCTCTTCATGCCAGTAGCATACGTCAAAATGAGACGCAGAGACGCTGTGAGCGGCTCGGAATTCCCGTTTCGTACTCAAGATCGAAGGCTGAGACGCCCCGCGGGGCGTAGCTGGCTCCACCTCGGGTTAAGCGCGAATTCGCTAGCGTCCGGACGGCGCCGCGACGCTACTCAGGATTCGCTTCGCGCGCGATGGCAGAAAGAGCCCGCAAGGACAACTCTCTTGCAGTTCCTCCACAGCCTCATCCACGGTTTGATCCCCGTTTTGAATCCGCTCGATTACTTCGTGTGCCCGTTCCTCGGTAATGAATCCGTGATTGCACATTCCTTGCAGACGTTCTGCTTGTCCAAAGGGCGCGCTCCCCGAACCCAAGGCCACACTTCGTTTCGCACCTGATTTCGGCATCGTACTGATTTCCATCCCAAATGCGTAGGAATTGCCTTGAGCATACGGTCTCCCACAACGAGATTGCAACCGAATTTGGGCCAGATTTCCGCAAAATCACAAAAAAACATGGCAATGGCTTTTGTTTCTAAACGTTCATATAAAACTTCGTTTTAACTTAGCTGGAATTTCCACTAACTCTATCGGTAAACCATTGATTCTAATATAAGAGTTCAACATCTGGAACTCCTCGCGAAGGCCACGTGGCAAATCCCTGCAATAAATCGTGGATATTCTCTGGCTCCGCGCGACTTACTCATACCGCCGGCGCAACTCCAGCGGCAGCGGAGCGACTCCGGGCATAATAGAGGATTAGCTTTATGGTTGAAACGGTGGAATGGACAGACGATGGGGTGCTCCTCATCGACCAGACGCAGTTGCCGCGCGAACGCGTTTACGTCACGTGCAAGACGCACGAAGAGGTGGCCGTGGCCATCACGGACATGATCGTGCGAGGCGCTCCGGCGATTGGGGTAACGGCTGCCATGGGAGTGGCTCGCGGCGTCCTGGAGACGGACGCGGCGGAACTCCCGGCGGCATTCCCGAAGATCCTCGAACGCCTCGCCAATACGCGGCCGACAGCGGTGAATCTGTTCTGGGCGCTGGAGCGGATGCGGGCTGTCTACGATTCAGTAGCCTCAGAGCCGATTGACGCGATTCGCGAGCGGATGGTGGCGGAGGCCAAGCAAATCAAGATCGAAGACATCGCCATCAATCAGGCAATGGGCCGGTTTGGCGCGGAACTCATCCCGGATAACAGCACCGTCCTCACGCATTGCAACGCCGGCGCGCTCGCCACGGCGGGCTATGGAACCGCGCTGGGCGTCATCCGCGCGGCGGTCTCGGCTGGAAAGAAGATCGACGTGTTCGCCGATGAAACCCGCCCGTTTCTGCAGGGAGCGCGGCTCACGGCATGGGAACTCCAGCAGGATGGCATTCCCGTAACGCTGATTACCGACAATATGGCCGGTCATTTCATGAAGGCGGGCCGGATCGGTTGCGTCGTGGTCGGGGCGGACCGCATCGCCGCCAACGGCGATGTCGCCAACAAGATCGGCACCTATTCCGTGGCGGTGCTCGCGAAGGAGAACGGCATCCCGTTCTACGTTGCCGCGCCCATTTCCACCATTGACCTTGCTTTGGAAACCGGCGATGAGATCCCCATCGAGGAGCGTGCGTCGCGCGAGGTCACCCATGTCGGGGGCGTTGAACTCGCCCCGGCTGGCATCTCCGTGGCAAACCCCGCATTCGACGTCACGCCGAACCGCTACGTCACCGCCATCATTACGGAACGCGGGGTGGCGCGAAATCCCTATAACCAGAATCTCCGCGAGATCGTCGAAGGAAAAGCATGATCAACCGCATTCTCACCCTCATCCTGTTGACCGCATTCGTGGCCGCGATGCCGCTGCTCGCCGTCAACGAGAATTCCAACCGTCGCGCCCCTGGCTGGGCGCTGCCGGACCCGAACTTCAAGTTTCACGATCTGATGGATTACCGGGGCAAGGTCGTTCTGATTGAGTTCATGCAGACCAGTTGCCCACACTGCGATGAATCGACCGCGCATCTCAAGGGCCTGATCGGCCGTTACGGCAAGGACGTCGTGCTGATTCACATCGTCAACCCCCCTTCTTCGATGCAGGATGTGAAGAACTACATCGCCAAGCATTTGCTCACGTCGCCGATGCTGTTCGATTCCGGCCAGGTAGCGGCCTCGTATTTGCAGCTATCGCCATCCAACCCCGGGTTCGACACCCCGCACCTCTTCGTTGTCGATCCCCAGGGCAAGATTGTCAACGATTTCGAGTGGTCGAATGCCACAAAGAGCATTTTCACCGGGAACGGGTTAGTGCCCATTCTGGATAACCTCATCAAGAAAGTGCCCAAGTCCAAATAATCCTCCCAAGGATTTTGCTTCGCAAGCGTATTGAAGGTGGAGGCCGGCACTCCGCGCCGCGCCACCCGCCGGAAGTGTCTCTGCCGATCATGCTCAAGAACATTGCCGGTCCACAGATTGGATCCGGCCTGGGGAAAGATTTTTCATGAACCATGTGAAATCCGCCATGCTGCTCGCTGCGCTTACCGCGCTGCTACTCTTCCTTGGCCAGATGATTGCGGGCCAGAGCGGCCTCATGATCGCGCTGGTGATGGCGATCATCATGAATTTCGGCAGCTTCTGGTTCTCGGATAAGATCGTGCTCAGCATGTATGGAGCACGGGAGGTAACGGAACACGATACGCCGGAGCTGTTCAACCTTGTGCAGCAGTTGGCGATGCGCGCGAACCTGCCCATGCCGCGCGTCTACATGATCAACGAAGAAGCGCCGAATGCCTTCGCCACCGGGCGCAGCCCCGCCAAGGGCGCCGTGGCCGTCAGCGCGGGCTTGATGCGCATGCTCAACCGCGAGGAACTGGCCGGGGTAATCGCCCACGAGCTCTCCCACATCCAGAACCGAGATACGCTCATCATGACCATCGCCGGCACCCTCGCGGGCGCGCTGAGCTACCTGAGCCAGATGGCCATGTGGGGCATGATGTTCCGCGGCAGTGATGACCGCGAAGAAGGGCCAAGCCCGATCGCCGCACTCGTGGGCGTTCTGATTGCGCCGCTCGCCGCGGCGATCATCCAGATGGCCATTTCGCGTTCTCGCGAATATATTGCCGACGCCAACGGGGCGCAGATCAGCGGAGCGCCCATGGGGCTCGCCAGCGCGCTCAAGAAGATTGAAGCCTATTCCCAGCGCATCCCCATGCACCACGGCTCCCCGGCCACCGCGCATCTGTTTATCGTGAATCCGTTCAAGGGGGGCTTGGCTGGACTTTTCCGCACGCACCCCGCAACCGAGGAGCGCATCGCCCGGTTGGAACAGATGGCGCGCACCGGAGAGTTCCGGGCTTAACCCCTCGCCCTGGGAGGGTTGCCGCGCCGCTACTGGAAGCTTTCCACCACAGTCGCCTATCATAAAATCACGTGATACCACCAAACGTTCACCTCTTCCCCATGGCCGAGTACTGGCCGTTTCTCGTGGGCTTTATCGCCTTCGTCATCATCCTGCTAACGCTGGACTTAACCGTGTTTCACCGGCGGGCGCATGCGGACACCATGCGGGTGGCGGGGCTATGGGTGGTGTTTTGGGTGGCGCTGGCCGTCATCTTCAATATCGGCCTCTATTTCTATTGCCTCTGGTGGTTTCCTCAGGAAGCCCGGCTGATGGCGATCCCCGGTTTTGACCCCACGCAGGTGGCCCGGCAGGTTTCACTGGAATTTCTGACCGGCTATGTGATTGAAGAATCTCTCTCCGTCGACAACATCTTCGTCTTTGTCGTCGTCATGAGCTACTTCGCCATCCCGGCGAAATACCAACACCGGGTGCTGTTCCTGGGAATCCTTGGAGCGATTATCTTCCGCGGGATCTTCATTAGCTTGGGCGCGCTGCTAATGACGGTCCATTGGGTGATCTATGTGTTTGGCGCCTTCCTGATCTACACCGGCATCCACATGGCCATCTCCGACGACAAACCGCCGGAACCGGAGAAGAATCCGCTCATCCGCGTCTTCCGCAAGATCATGCCCGTAACCCCGGTGTTCCATGGCCAGCACTTCTTCGTGAAGTTGCAGGGAAAACTGCACGCCACGCCGCTTTTCATCGCGGTGCTTTTTCTGGAGGCCACCGACATCGTATTTGCGGTGGATTCGGTTCCGGCGATTTTCGCCGTCACGCGGGAGCCTCTGATCGTCTTCACATCGAATATCTTCGCGATCCTGGGATTGCGGGCGCTATACTTCCTGCTCGCCGGCGCGATGGATAAGTTCTATCTCTTGCGCTACGGCTTGGCCGCGATTCTTGTCTTCGTGGGGCTGAAGATGGTGTGGCTGGATCACCTGGCCGGGGGCAAATTCCCGATCGGCTGGTCGCTCGGCATCATCGGGTTCATTCTGGCCTTGTCGGTAGTGATATCGCTTCTGCGGCCGATCCAACATTCCGGCACTGTCGAGAGCATCGACGAGACATCGCGTGACGATTCCGGTAAGCAGGCCTAGAGCGCCGCTTACCGGAGCACAACACCGCGCTCACTCAGCAGGGTTCCAGTGAGCCGCAGAAACGTGAGGCGGTTACGGTTATAGTTGATCCTCTCGGTCACCACCCGCTGGTCGGCCGTAATAAGATCCGTCTGCGCACTCTGCAGAAAAAAGACCGTACTGGTTCCGAGATCGTACTTTCTCTGTTCCGCATCGAGACGCTTTTGGGCAAAGTCACGCGCGACCGAAGCCAACCGCACACTCTCGCGACTGGAATCCAGGTTGTTGATCGCGTTGAGCACATCCAGCCGGACCGTCTCTTCGAGATTTCGAACCTGAAGCAGCGTCGATTTTCTTCGTGCGAGCGCGTCCGCATAGTTAGCCGCCGCAGCCCGGTTCCTCAGAGGTAATTGCAACTGTAGGCCGAAGCTGTACGTGGGAAAATTGAATGCCAAGCTATCCCCGTATGCCGACCACAGACCGATCGCCCGGGCGACCGCACCGGTATTCCGATCCATGAAATCTCCGCCTCTGCCCGCTCCCGCATAGCGCAGGTTCAGAGTAAGGTTCGGGCGCAAGGCGTTCGACGCAAGACGCGCGGAATACTCATCCCCCAGGATCTGCTGGCGTTGCGAGAGCAAATCCGGCCGGGTGCTCAGGGCGACATCTACCATGGATTCACGGTCAATTGACTCCGTGGCGCTCGGCGCCGGAATCGAATCCGTAAACTCCATCGGCAGTGCGCGTATCTTCGGATCAAGATCCAGGCCCATTTGCTGTCTAAGCGCGTCCTCCGTCCGGGCCAGGCGGAAGCGAGCCTGAGTGAGGGTCACCTGGGCTTGCGCGAAGTCGGCCTGCGGCTGAAAGATATCCAGTTCCGGGATCGCACCCAATTCTAACTCTCGCTGCGCTCGCTTCAGGGAGGCGTCGCGGAGTTGCAAAGCCGCTTCCTGCACCCTGAGGTTCTCTCGCGCCTCGAGATAATCCCAGTAAGCGGATTCCGCCTGAGACAGCAATTGGGTGACTTGATTCTGGAATTGAAATTCATTTGTCTTGAATGCATTACGAGCAATCATGATCGGAAGACGATTCACGGTTGTCCCGCGCCCCTGCAACAAGCTTTGCGCCACGGTGATCTGAAAGTTCGTATTCAAACCAGGGTTAAAAGTCTGGAAGGAGTTGTTGGTGCTTGACCGGCTCGCATTCGTGCCGACACTTACCTGCGTACCGGTAAGAAAAGTCTGCTGGTAACTTAGGTTCGCCGGTTGATTGAGGCTGCTCACCACGGCAGCGCCTTCGAGTTGGTTGGTGGATGGCGTCTGGCTCCGCGTGGCGCTGAAGCCGGCATTGACCGTCGGGTCTAAAAATGCCAGGGAGCGTTCGATGGCGTTCTTCGGGATCTCAAGCATTACCTTTTGCAGCGCAATGTTCGTGTTGTTCGCCATCACCAGATCCAGATAGGATTGCAGCGTGAGCTGCAATTTATTATTGGACACGTAGTCTTGGAAACCCCTGGTGGGCTGGATCTCCACCCGGAGCTCATGCCGGCCGAGGATTCGTTCGAAATAACCCGGGGTTCCGAAGATCGGCGCGCGCCGCGCATCCTGGAAGGAGAAGCCTGGTGCGATCTCGGGATGCTCGAGCGAGTACACCGGCTCCAGGCGGTTCGTAAGTTTCACCGGCCCAGGCGCCACCTCCTCGACTTGCTTGACAGCTGCGGCTGACGGTTTCGATCCGGGTTGCGCCGCCGGAGGTTGCTCCATCGCATCGGGTGTTGATAACGATGGCGCTTGCGGCGGCGTCCCCGTAGTCTGGCTCGTGATCGGCATCGCCATCGCCAGGCAAAGGGAAACTCCAAGGAGCAATCGGGAAGAATAACTGGTTCGTTGCATGAAAATTACTCGTAGCGAATCGCTTCGATAGGATCGAGCTTCGCGGCTTGCACAGCGGGATAGATTCCGAAGAGAAGCCCAATGAATACCGAGACGCCAAACGCGACCGCGATGGAACTGATGGTCACCACGGTGCTCCACCCGGCGGCGGCGGCGATCACCCAGGAGAGGGTGAAACCGAAGGCAATGCCAATAAGGCCGCCGACAATGGAAATCAACACGGCTTCGGTGAGGAACTGCCGCACAATATCGGCCTGTTTGGCTCCAATCGCGCGGCGGATACCGATCTCCCTCGTTCGCTCAAGCACCGTCGCCAGCATGATGTTCATGATGCCGATGCCGCCCACCAAGAGGGAGATGCCGGCGATACAGATCATCACCACACTGAAGATAAAGCTCGTCTGGCGACGCTGCTCCAGCAATTGCGCGGGAATCACCACCGTAAAATCGCCCGCGTCCTTGTGCGTGGCGCTCAAGATCGCCTGCACGACGTTAGCGGCTTCGACGGAATCCACTTTATCCTTCACCCGGATATAGATCCCGTCGATCTCGTCTTTCAAATAGCTGTTGTTGTCTTCAAAGCGGCGAAGTACGGTATTCAGCGGAGCGATGATCAGGTTGTTCCGGTTAGTGGCTTCTAAGCCCTCCACGTCGGCCGTCGCCTGCTGGTTCAAGACACCGATCACCTGCAGCCACTGGCTGTTGACCTTCACCCATTTGCCCACCGCGTCGTCATAACCGAGGAGATTCACCTTCGCGGTTTCCCCCAGCACGCAGACCGGAGCCGAGGCGACATTCTCACTCTCCGTGAAAAAGCGCCCGGAGATGATCCGCAAGCTGTTGATTTCGGCGAAATTCGGAAGGACGCCGATCAGTTGCGGAATCTCTTCCTGGGTCTTGGGAAAGGTGGACGTGGGCTTGAAACGCTTCCGTGGGGTAAGCTCATCGATGCCGCTCACATTCTCTTCGATCGCACGGAAGTCGCGGAAACTGAGCCCGGGGGAAATCACGCGGCGTGCCTGCAATTCGTCCCGGTCCACGGCCTCCTTGGCCTCAATGATAATGTTGTTCACGCCGAGCATGTCGATGTAACGCAGCATTTCGGCTTGAGCGCCCTCGGTGATCGAGAGCATCGCCACCACGGCGCCCACGCCGAAAATCATGCCGAGCATGGTCAACAATGTTCTGAGTTTATGCACGAAGAGGCTGGCCAGCCCCATCTGCAGGTCGGGGATCATGCTGCCAAACACTAGCGGGCACCTCCAGGCAAGGCCGCGGGAGCGGATTGCTGCTTCTCTTGCGCAGCGGCCGGCTTTTTCACCGCGAACGGGTCTGAAAGCGCGAGCACTTCTCCAGGCTTGAGGCCGGAGGCGATCACCATTGTACTCTCCGTGCGCCGGGCGGCGGTGACTTCCCGGGCCTCGAAGCCCGTGGCCGTCTTCACGAACACGATAGACTTTCCATCACGATCAAACACGGCCTGCATCGGGATGGTGATGGCGTCCTTGATCTCATCGACGAGGATTTCGACATCGGCGAGCAAGCCGGGACGAAGCAGAATCTCAATTCCTGAACCCTTGCCGGGCGGGGGCGGCGGAGTGGCCGCCTTCAACTCTTCAATCGTGAATCCATAAGAATTTTTCGTGGGCCCCGCTTCGAGCGCGGCGTCGCTATCCGCGCTATTCTGGCCGCGGCGTCCGGCGCCCAGTCCGGGGACCTGCCCCTGCACCTGCGCGAAGATCTGGCGCCGTTCCTCTTGCGAAAGGTCCTGGAGGTTGCGGCCATTCAACGCGCTCTGCATGGCAGCTTGCATCTTCTGCCGGTCTTCCGCCGACATATTGGCAAACCCGCCGCCGGATCGTCCGCCCGCTCCAGCCTGAGCGCCACCCGCGGCCGCGCCCTGGCCGGATGGCCGCGTGCGCGCCGCTCCGCCCGTGTTCTGGTTTCCGTTCTGCGCGCGCGCCCCCCCGGCTTGCCCGCCCCCCCCAGCGGCAAATCCATTGCCGCCCGCATTGCCGCCGCCTCCGAATGCATTGCCGTTGGAGTTATTTCCAGGGCCGCCGGCGGCGCTCATCATCGTTCCGCCGCCACCACCCGGCATGGCTCCACCGCCACCTGGCATCGCTCCGCCACCGCCCGGGCCTCCCCGCCGGCCGCCGCTTGCCGCGGGCGCTCGCGCAGTCCGCTCCCGGTTCTGGCGAGCCGTTTCTTCGATCTGGCGGATTTCTTCCGGAGTCGCGCCCGTGGCCTTCAAGAGCGCCTGCATATCGATGCTGAACATGACGTCGAACTTCTTCGACGGATCGCCCGACATCACATTGGAACTGGCCGTGGAACTGAGACTCTTCACCTTGCCGTCAAAGACCTCGCCCGGCAGCGCATCGAGGCGGATCTTCACGTTCTGGCCTTCCCGCAGGTTGGCGCGGTCCACTTCACTCACCTTGGCGACAACTTCGAGTTCGCTCAGATCCAGAACCTCCACCACCGGGGAACCGGGGAAGATTTCATCTCCTTCGCGAAGGTCCGGCACTTCGGAACCGAAGCGGCCGCCCGCTCCGAAATTCTGCTTCACCGCCATCAGGCCGCTGATCGGCGCGAGGCTCTTGGCTTCGAGCACGCGCGCCTTATCCCGGTTCAGTTGAATAAGCCCCTTCCGGCGCTGCTCTCCGAGGACACGGATCTGCGCTTCTGCCTGCTCGCGCTTGCTTTGCACGTCGCTTTGCAGTCGTTCCAGACGCTTCTTGGCTTCTTCGAGAGTCAATTCGTTCTTGCGAGCGTCGATGGTGGAGAGGAGTTCGTTCTGCTTCATCTGCAACTCCGCGCGTCGCACGCCATAGCGCGCGGTGAGGAGGTCCACTTCGTCCTTGTTGGCGGAAAGTTGCAGATCGGCCCGGGCTTTCAGGAGTTGCTGATGAATCTTGTCTAGCTCGATCTGGCTCTCCACGACGCGGCTCGTCACCGCGGTGTCATCGTACGCGGCGACCAGATCTTTCTCTCTGGCGAAAGCGCCCAGGGGCGCGAGGAACGTAATCTGTGTCTGGCCGAACAGGTTCGGCGCCGTAAGGGTCGCGCTACGGACCGCGCGGAGTTCCCCGCGGGTGAAGGCGCGCACCACGAAGTCGCCCTTGCGAACCGTGGTGGTGGCCATCGCCTCTTTATTCTGGGGAAGCTGCTGATAGACTTTGAAGCCTCCGTAGACAATGCCTAATACGAGCAACAGGGCGATGCCTACCTGAATCACAATCCGCTTCATCGGTATTGTCCTCTTCTCACGCGATGCGTCCTTACTGGCAGCGAAAACCGGGGCCGAAACCTACTAGAGCTTGTGCGCTCGCTTCATCGCTTCGACAGGATCTTCGAGCGCGACCACATCGCCCTCCGAGATCCCCTTGAGGACCTGGAGATCGGTGTCGTTCCGCTCACCGGCCTCGATCGTCGTGAGCACGAAGGACCCACCGTGCTGCAGCCAAACCGCCGGCTTGCCGTCCTTCGTAAAGCTGGCGGTGATCGGGATGAGCAGAGCGCCGGGCACGCTCGAAACGACCACTTCCGCATTTGCCGTCATCCCCGGGCGCAGGCGCTCGTCAAGGGCTTTCAGAACGGCGCGCGCCGGGAACTGCTTCTCCAGATTCCGGAAGCCCCGGAAGATCACTTCCGCGATGGGGCTGATCCAGGTGACTTCCGCCTGGAACTCCTTGTCCGGGACCGCATCCACCCTCACGCGTACTTGCTGGCCCAGTTTTACTCTCCCTCGATCCACTTCATCCAGGGTCAAATACACATACATTTCCGATAGATCCGGAATCTCGACAATACTGGCGCCGGACCAGACGCGATCCCCTTCCTTGAACGGGGGCGGCGTGCGCCCGAATCCACCCGAACGGAAGTTCGGCAGGAGATTGACGATTCCGTCCACCGGCGCGTACAACTTCACGCGTTCCAGATAGCCGCGCGTGCGTTCGACATCCCGCTGCGCCTTGGCTTTGCTTCTCTCAAGACGCTGCAGATCCGCATTCTGCGAGGCCTTGGCGGATTCAATGACGGTTTCGACGCCGCGCTGCTCCCCCTCGGATACGGTGACGTCGATCCGGTTCTTCGCGCCCTGGATCTCGGACACAATCTCCGCCTTGCTGGCTTCGAGCTTGGCCCGCTCCACGTTATATTGCGCCTGCATCAATTGCAGTTCGTTCGCCTCGGTCTGAATTCGCTGCGAGGCCTTGAGCTGCACCATCTCGCTATCCACTGTCCGCGCTTCCGTCGTGCGCGTAAGCATGGATTGCTCCAGGCTGGCCGCGTCCAACTCGACGACCACATCGCCCTTATGCACCATCGACCCGGCCGGCGCCAGGCGGACGATGGACGGGTTGGGGATATGGCCCACGCTCAGGATGACGGACCGGCTGCTCTTGATATCTCCGGTGTTCTTGACGCTGATCAAAAATTCGCCGCGGCGCACTTTGGCCGTTTTCACATCGACCGTGCTTGGCCGCGTATACCGCCATGCCGCATAACCCCCGCCGATCAGCGCAAGGATTCCCACAAGCGTGAATAGCCGGATGAGAATCGTGCGTCCGCCGTTCGGATTCTTCGCGGCTTTCGATTTGGATTCAGTTGCCATAATATGTTGATGCCGCCACACACGTTCTCCGCAATTGGAGAAAAGAACGACAGGGGCACGGTTGCTACGTTTGTTAAGACGCGCCTCTCGCCGTATAAGTTATCCTCGCACGGAAATTCCTTCCCGAGGGGCGCACGACGGCCCTAATACCGCTTAAAATCAATCACTTAAAAGAAATACAAAGGGCCGGCCGTGGCGCTCGAAGCTACGCCCGCGCGGGAAACGGAAGAGATCCCCGGCGGGAACCCGGGGGGCGAGGACGCGGCCCGCCTCGCGCCCTCACCGATCCCACCCGGAGTTAGAAATTGACAATGGCGGCAAAGGATTCCGCTTCGAGGCTTGCCCCGCCCACCAGACCGCCGTCAATGTCTTCGACCGCCATCAGTTCTTTCACGTTGTTCGGTTTGACGCTGCCGCCGTAGAGGATACGAACAGCGGCGGCTGCATCGGCGCCGAATTCGTGGGCAACCAGCGACCGGATTGCTTTGTGTGCATCGCCCGCAATCTCCGGCGTGGCCGTCTTCCCGGTTCCGATGGCCCAGACCGGCTCATAGGCGATCACGATCTTGGCGAACTGTTCTGAGTTGAGCCCGGCGATGCCGCCCACGAACTGGGCCTTCAGGACATCCTTGGTCCGCCCGGCTTCCCGCTCTTCGAGGGACTCGCCGACACAAACAATCGGGGTGAGGCCGGCGTCGATGGCCGCCACGGTGCGCTTCAGAACGGTGGCGTCAGTCTCGCCGAAAAACTGGCGGCGCTCGCTGTGGCCGATCACGACGTAGCCGCAACCCACGGCCTTCAGCATCGGCCCGGAGATCTCCCCGGTGTAGGCGCCCTCGTTCTCCCAGTAGAGATTCTGGCCGCCGATGCCGATGTTCGTGCCTGTCGTGGCGGCGACGGCCGCGGGCAGATCCACGAAGGGCGCGTTGATCACGATCTCGCGCCCGGCGGCATTCGCCACGAGGGGCACGAATTTCTCAAAGAATGCGTTCGTTTCGGCGGGCGTCTTGTACATTTTCCAATTGCCGGCCATAAAGGGTGTTC